>NZ_JBICHO010000584.1:0-9753 GCF_043100905.1 Rhodopirellula sp. JB055
CCAGGCACCGCCCACCACTTCATTCGAGGCGTCTTCACGGATCAATCCGTATGCGACAAGTGATCGTTCTGGGTTCGCATCATTTGGCAAGTTCTCCTCTTGCGGTCTCGACCTCGGTTGGAACAACGTCGCCTGTTCGACGCCCGCCAATTCTTGTGCGGTCTGAACGACACGAGCTTGGTATGACTCCGCAAGGGATCGATCGGACGAATCGGACGTCTTCGATTGATCAGCGAGCAGAATGATTTCCATGCATCGATACCGAAAGACCGATGCTGGAACGATCCGACAAAATAGAATGCCGAGCGTGTATCGCAGGCCTCGACCTGCCACAATCAGCGGCTCATCGCAGCTTGGCGAATCTGTCGAACCAAATCCGCATCTGGACGGCTCAACGTCATCACTTGTTCGCGTTGCTGGCCGTCAGGGTTTCGCAAAATCACGATCATCTCGGTTGCGGATGCCGCGGCAGAAGAGGCATCCGCACCGATTGCAGCACCGCCGCCATTCAGTTCGGCGGCGTTGAGTGCGGGGCCGCTGGCGAATTGGTTCGCAGGTGGTGTTCGTGCAGATTCCGATGCCGCCAATTGGTTGTTGATTGGCGTTTCGGGAGTGCCTTGGTACAGACGTCCCAACTGAATGCGTTCCAACTGCCAATGGACAGATCGCGGTCCGGTGTAGATTCCCAGATCGGATTTGTAATCGGCAGCATTGCAAACTCCGATCAACACGCCACGGTCGTCAAACAACCCGCCGCCACTGCGTCCATCAATGGGAGCCCCATCGATTTCAAGGTTGGAGGCGCCAATGTTTTGATTGTATTTGTCCACCCCAGTGATCCGAGTGTCACGGCGACTCGGATCGTCGCCTCGGTCGCACCCAAAACTGAAGGCGGTTTGGCCAACCTTGACCGTTTCACCCTCTTGGATGACCTTCACCGGCTCAACGGCAAACCCAGGTCGGATCGCGACCAAACCGATGTCACGATCGCCCGCGTCATAGTCGACGACTTGTCCGGCAACGGTCCGAACTTCTCCCGCGACAAACAAATCAACTTCAATCCGGTCCTTGCCTTCACCGTCGCGGAACAGGTGACCGCAGGTCAGCACCAAGGCTTCGTCGCCATTGGTGTCGATGATCGTTCCAGTTCCAGCCCCATACCCGCGACCGTCGAATACTCTCAAACGGACCGTCGCGGCTTTCGCTTTTTCGATGGCATCGGCCAGCGACATGCTGGGCATCGGTTCCATCATTGCGTCTCTTGCGCTCACCAATTGGGAGGGTGGTGAGTCAAATTTGCTGGGTGCTCTCCAGTCATCGACTGCGTCTAGCCCGCCTGCTTGGTCGGCACTGGTTCGTTCGTTTCGAATCGCACGCCGTGGGCTACGATCAACCGTGTTCTGTCCCGACGTCAGAGGCGCCAAGCGAGTTTGGGGTTCATTCCAAGCCGGTTGAGCCGAGGTACTGCGAGTAGGAATCAACGGGCCCGCCGCGGTTTGATTCAGAGCCGCCGACAGTTCGCTGACAGATTGCACGCCCAGCAAACGAGTGACTTCTTTGCCGTCTCGAAGCACCACATAAGTTGGGGTGCTACGGATTCCGAATCGGCGAGCCAAATGTGATTCTTTGCTGACGTCCACTTGGCGGACCGGAACTCCGCGAGCGATCAGTTCCGAAACGACCGGCTTCATCGCCAGGCAAGGTCCGCACTGAGCCGAAGAGAATTCCAACAAAATGGCGTCGTTGGAAGAAGCCGATGAAGCCAACGCCGAAAGAGCAAAGCACACAGACATGAACTGAATCATGAGATGCCGAGCAAACCAACGAATTTGCCGTGATCGGTCGAGAACGCCAGCCAGTTGATGAGTCGTTTGCACTCTCGTCCCTCCTTGGACGATGGATAAGTTCAATCAGCACCGAGCGTCTAGGATTCCTTCCTCACCATCCTTGGGACGAAGAAATCGACGTCGTGTCCGTCGCGCGATAGTCGGACATCCACGCGCACCACGGCAACCCCAATTGAATCGCCCGTCCGCCAAATCTTGAGCCTTTTTTCAAAGAATTGCGAAAAAAGGATCTTTCTGAGATCCGATCGTTGAAGTCGGTTTACGAGTCGTCTGAGCGTGCGATTGCCACTACTCCGCTTTTTCGAGCCCCGTGGCTTTGGCCTCTTTTTCAGCTTCTTCTGCCAATTTCTTCGCCGCTGCTTTTTTGGCTTCCGCGTTTTCCTGTTCAGCCCTTTTCTTGGCTGTCTCTTCCGCAGCGGCGAGCTCCGCTTTTTCTGCCGCCACCGGATCAGCGATGTAAGACTTCCCAGCTCGG
This sequence comes from Rhodopirellula sp. JB055, assembly GCF_043100905.1. Taxonomy (NCBI): domain Bacteria; kingdom Pseudomonadati; phylum Planctomycetota; class Planctomycetia; order Pirellulales; family Pirellulaceae; genus Rhodopirellula; species Rhodopirellula sp. JB055. Next base: position 2,323 of record NZ_JBICHO010000584.1, read on the forward strand.
TATCGATCCAAAATTTTGCCAGCGAACTCTTTCGCGTCCTCGGGAGCCGACTCGACAACCTTTTCCTGCCAACCCACCGCTTCTTCGAATTCGCCCTGCGCCGCCAAGGCGGCGGCGAGCGCCGACAAATCGCTGACGTTGCCGTAGCCGTTCAGCTCACACGCCCTCTTCGCCGCTTCCACCGCAGCGTCCGGGTCACGCAGCGATTCCTCGTCAGTGGTCGCCAACAACCAAGCCCGGTTTTGGTGAGCCAAGGCGTATTCCGGCGCCAACTCAATCGCCTTGTCGTAGTCAGAGAGAGCCTCTTTGGCTTTGCCGAGCTGATAACGGTTGTAGCCTCGGTTGTTCCAGGCAACCGGGTCTTTTTCGTTCAGTTCGATCGCGGCGGAAAAGTCAGCCGCTGCGGCAGCGTATTCATGCTGCTGGAATCGGATGTAGCCTCGTCCCATGATCGCTGCAACATCCTCCGGGTTGTCGTCCACGATCGCGTCGTAGTCCTGAATCGCTTTTTCCATTTCACCAGCGGACTTGTACGCAAGTGCTCTTTGGCGAAGCAGCCCAGCGTTTCCCTCCCGCACCTCGAGAGCTTGGGTGTAGTCGCCAATCGCGGCTTCAAATTCGCGTTGAGCCATCCGGACGGCGGCCCGATTGATGATCGGCGTGATGTCCTCGGGATCCAATTGCAAAGCACGTTCGTAATCTTTCACGGCCGCTTCATGTTCTCCGCGGGCGGCATAGAACAATCCGCGACTGCTGTAGGCGTGAGCTTCTTCGTATCCCTTTTCAATGGCCTTGTTGAAATCTTCCATCGCCTTGTCTTGCTCCCCGAGCGCCCACCACGCCGACGCACGGAGCGTATGGTAGCGGCCTTCTTCGGGGAATTCCTCAATCAGATCGGTGTAGATCTCAGTCGATTCGGCCAATTCCACCGCGTTGACTTTGTCGACCGCGCCTCGTGTCCCATCATGCGTGACGATCACATAGTCGTCGCCACGATCTTCCACGACCGTCAGCAAATCACCTTTGGCGATGACGTCGACGACTTCATTGTCTTTGGCAAATTGCATTTCAACGCGAGCGACAACGGGTTGCCCCGGCTTGGCAGCGAAACAGACTGCAGGAGAGATCACGCACGCCCATGCAATAACGGTGGCGTACGATCCGGTGCGGGCGACCCAACGGAGGGTGTCAAACAGGGCGTTCATAGATTTCTTCGAAAGGTGCATGGTTCGGTCGAGACCAACTCGTCTGATGTTGCTGGCCCCAAGACGGAGCCCCCTCCACGATCCAATCATTGGAGGGCGACAGTGTGCGATGAAAGAAATTTATCAACCAGAAACTCCTCTCACGAGGGACGCCACCGGGGAAAACGGAATGTTCCTCCGACTTTCCCGCTCGTGGTCGCCCCGTCCCCCATTTTCGGAGTCGCAACTGGTTGACGATGCGAAACCTACGTGCTGTAGGATGTCTGCGCGGATTGCAACGATTGTCCTCATTGCAACAATTAGGCGATTTTTTTGGACCTGAACGATTGTAACCGTCCCGGCCTGATCTAATCTGGTGCAGCAGAGCAAAGACACTCCCCCATCGACGAAGCTGTTCCCCACCCGCAGAAGATGGACAGACGCACAACATGCCCTCGCTCCGGGGCACTGAATCACACCCTTCCCGTGTGCCACCGAACCTCGATTGGCATTCGAATCCATCGTTGTTTATGACTCTTAGAGGAATCTCCCAGTGAAGTTTGGATCCACTTTTGCAGCCATTGTCGCGACATGCTTCGCTTCCATGGCTGTCACCACCATGGCTCAATGCATGCCATGCGGCGGATGCTCCGATCCCTGCGGTGCGACAGCCCCCGTTGTTAGCAGCGGTTGCGGCGGCGCAGTTGGTTGCGGACAAGGCTACGTCGTGCCCAGCCACACTTACTCGGCAGGCGTGGTTTACAGCAGCGGCCCATCCGTGATGAGCGGTTCAGTGGCCGCTTCCGCTGCCCCACTTCGCGAAACGATTTGCGAACCCGTGGTGGGGTACCGCGTTGTCATGAAGCCGACCTACGTGACGGAATCACGCATGGTCAACGTGACCGAAAACCAACCCGAAACTCGCTTCCGCACCAAGACCGTTTACAAGACGGTTCCTGTGACGGAAGAAAAGTACCGCACCAAAGTCGTCAACGTTCCCAAGACAGAAACCAAGACCATTACCTACTCGGTCTTGGTCCCCGTCAAGGAAGAGAAACAAGTCGAAGTCACCGAATCGGTACCACAGTGGTCTGAAATCCCAGAAGAGTACACGGTTCGCGTTCCAACCTTGGTCGACGTTCCTGAAACGTACACCGTCAAGGTTCCCAAGTTGGTCGATGAAACCTTCACCTACACCGTCAACGTGCCTCAAGCCGTGACGACTCAGAAGACCCGCACTGTGGTGAACGCCGTGCCTGTCACCAAGAGTCGCACCATCGAAGTGTCGGTTCCCAAGACGACCATGCAAACCGTCACCAAGGACTACGGCCACTGGGAAGAACAAGTCGTTGAAGTGGCCTCGGCCCCCGTTGCCACCAACGTCACTTACGTCGGCGGATGCGGATCGACTTCCTCGGTCGGTTCGGCTTGTGGTGGATCATGCGGACGCCGCTCGTGTGGATGTCGTTCGTGCGGCGGTTGCGTTTCCAAGTGTGGCGGATGCAGCACCGGTTGTGGCCAAGTCTACGCCGGCTGCGGTGGCGGGGTTTCCTACTCGGCTCCTGCGTCGACCGCTTGTGGTTCGACGACCAGCACGATCACCAAACGCGTTTGAGTTCCCAACGTGGTGACCGAAGAAGTTCCTGTCACGACCAGCACCACCGAATCGCAAGTCGTGAACTACACCGTTTACGAACAACAAGCGACAGAAGTTCCTTACGAGTGCACCACCATCGTTTACCAGCCCGAAACCCGGACTGGCACCAAACAAGTCGTGCAGTACGTCGATGAAACTCGCACGCGGACTCGCAAAGAAGTCCAGTACAACGAAGAAACTCGAACTCGTATTCGAAAGCAGTTGACCTACACCTCGGTCACCAAAACCGAAACGATCCCCTACGTCACCTACAAGACCGAAGAACGCACCAAGGAAGTCAGCTTCACGTTCAACGTTCCCGAATACACCGTCGAACCTTACTCGACGACTCGTTACGACCAAGTCGCCGAACAAGTTGTCGAAGAGTACACCGTCAGTGTTCCTGTCACTGTGACCAAGGAAAAGAAGGTCCAAGTCTGCAAGATGGTTCCGACTCTGGTTGAAGAAACCTTCACGCCTTGTGCTGAACCAGCCACCGTCGGTGGGTATTCATCCGGAGCAACCATCAACGTGGGACCATCGGTCATCATGGGCGGCAGCGGAGCGAGCGGATGCAGCACTCCGATCCACTATCAATCGGCTCCGTCGATTGGCAGCGGCTGCGGAAGCTGCGGCGCAACGGTCAGCGCATCGCCTTGCACCGGCTGCTAATTCGCCGAGCCACTCCACTTGGCAAGCAGAGCCCGCCCGCGAATTTCGTGGGCGGGTTTTTCATGCGCAGTGGGCTCGGTCGTCTCCGTGCAGACTACGGCCATGGAAACACCGCATGGCCGTCAACACCGCGTGCCCGCGAATGCTGAAACCGACTCACAAACGGCGGCTCACCCGAGTGCGGTTCAAGCCAACAACGATTCCAACGATTCCCGTCGAGTCGGTTTGTTCCAAACACCCGACACACCGGACCGGCGAGCCGCATCGACCTGAGCGGGAGTCGCCATGCCGGTCATCCAAATGTGCCGATATCCTTCACCGGACGATCTTGATTGCATTGGAAGAGGGCTCGACTCATCCGGCCGCCAAACCGAGTCATCCCAAATCACATGTGCGGATGAAAACCGATCCGCTCGCGTCAGCCGGTCACGACGCCACGTCATCACCGGCACGGTCTGACCTTGCTGGCCCGCGATGGAATCCACCGCATCAAAGATCGCGTCGGCGGTCGACCAGGATTGAGAAACAATCACCAAACCTTGCGAGGGTTTCGTGTTCAACGAATCTACCGAAGGCTGGGATTGACCGGATCGGTTCAGCCAAACCGGAAGCGTTTGCAAAGTGTCTCGCCAAGTGATGGTGTCGACCCAACCATCCTGCCCGGGAAGCCCCACGGAAGGAGCCACCAACGGCCCAAGCCATCTCAACACACTCGCGTGAGGTGCAATGCGTTTCACCTCACGAAGTTTCTCCGGTTCAATCGCATGCGAGCGATCCGACTGAGCCAACAGAACGTGAGTCAGCGGCAGTCGCGCAGGAGATTCCGCCAGCGAAGCAACATCCGGGTGAGTCGCGACGGCGTCCGCGTGCTGCTCACACAAAGCCTTCGTTTGCTGAGCCAACGGGGCCGACGAATCGCCAACCCAAGCGACAATGCGGGGCGCAGCAACCGTCGCGGAATCAGGCTGTGTATCCGATCGTGAGACAGATGCGTCCACCTCAGAAGGTGTGATTCTCATCGAGTGACATCTCGGCTTCGTTCAGGATTGCCCAAGCGTCTGCCGGCGTGTCACTTGCACGCACGCCCTCCAAGAAGGACTCATCGGAGACAATTCGGCTCAATTTCGCCAAAATACGCAGGTGAGAACTGTCGTCATAAGAGCAGATCAAAAAGAAAATGTCCGTCAGTTGCCCGGTGTCTGAGAACGCAACCGGCGTGGGGCAAATCCCCATCGCCAACACCGATTCGGCCAGGATGGATGTCTGCGGCCGGCGAGGGTGAAGCAAAGCGACACCACAATCGAGCGCCGTCGGGTGCAATTTTTCGCGACTGGCCACGGCTTCGGCCATCGTCGGTGCATCCCACAACATCCCCGTTCGGCTGGCCAGTTCGCACATGTTGCGGATGACACTGCCCCGGGTCCTAGCCACAAACGGGTTGGAAACCAACTCAACCGGGCAGATTTCCGCCAAGGTATGCGGCGGCGCCTCCGACTGCCGGTGCAACACCGCGCGGACCTCGTCCAGTTCGCCTTGGTCGCTCAATCCAATCCGTTCTTCCAACCAATGGTGGATCTCGGCTTCATTGAATTTCCAGTCGCCACCGACCCGGCGGCCAGGCAAGGTTCCTCTCGAAACCATCTTGAGAACTTGGTCCGGAGTGATGTGCAGGTACCGAGCCAATTGTGAAACGTCTAAATCTTCCATCGCTGGTGCTTCCTTCTTTCCAATGAATTGTTGATCAACTGAGTCAACGGCACTCAGATTTATCTTGACGAAAGTTCGTGAAAATCGCTAACTCGACTCAAGTTGTTGTTTTGACCGCGCCCGCCGAAATCAAAGTGCATCCCGTTGGCGAACCATTCTCATCACTTCGTCGCTCCGCAGTCGGGCGTCATCATAGGAGGATTCTCCCGAATCGTCCTCTCCTTGATGGCGGCTTCGTTGGGATGTGTCGTTGTCATGGTGGATTCGATGCCCGCCGTTGCACAGACCAACTATGGCGAGACCCCACAAACCAATCTCGCTCCGATTCAATCACCCGCCACGGGCGTCTCGCCCTACGGGCAGTCCACCGCCCCTTCGGCGGGCACTGCGAATGGCAGCTACGGCAGTTCGATTTACTCCAGCCCCAATTTTGCCACTCCGCCGCCTCCCAACACCGCGCCGGTTTCTGGCTCGCTGTTTGATCCCTATGCATCAGCAGCTTCCGCGCCAAATTCTTTCGCGGTGCCCCAGTACACACCGGCAACTCCTCCGGGAACCGCGCCTCTCGGATCCCCCGTTCCCCTGAATTCGACCACCGGAACTTACCCGCCGGCGACCGGAAACCCTGCGTATCCCAACGGAGGCCTGCTGAATGGGTTGTTCTCTGGCAGCATGTTCACCGGCGGTTCCACGGCGACTCCTTATCAGGGGGCCACTTATCAAGGCAGTGGATTCGCAACGGGGTACGGCACTGGGACCGCGGTCCCCTACGACGCCGGATCGATTTACGCCGGGGCAGCCCCAACCTATCCGGGAACGGGCATGCCTTACTCAGGGACAACTGTTTCACCCAACTCGACTCTCGCGCCTCCCAGTCTCAATCCCTATCCGTCTTCAGCTTACCCGTCGGGTTCTCCCTCGACGCTGTTCCCGGGTGGCTTCTCAGGATCTCCTTCCAGCCTTTTCCCCAGTGGATTCAGTTCGCCAGAAGCGATCAGTGCCTATCGGATGCTCAACGGGCCCCGAATTCGCCACACATTCATCGGAGGCGGGGACGGGCCCACCGAGTTGGGTTACAACCAAACCGACGCCTCCATCGGATTCGCCTGGCCCAACTTTCTGTTCAGCACTCGGCCTCTGTTTGTCGTTCCCTCGTTCTCGCTGTATTTGTTCGATGGCCCCGCCACACCAGCGAGTGCTCCAACCCGGATGTTGCCGAGCAGTGCCTACGCCGCTTCCCTCGATTTTGGCTGGCAAACCGATCCGAACCAGATCGTTGGCGCCGAACTGGGAGTTCGCGTGGGGGCCTACACCGACTTTGACACGTTCAACAGCGACAGCATCCGTGTGCTAGGAAAAGCCCTGGCAGCGTTTCGTTTGACTCCGACCTCGACGCTCAAGGGTGGCGTGTACTACTTGGATCGACTCGATACCAAGCTCCTTCCCGCGGGGGGACTGCTGTGGCAGCCTAACCCGTACACTCGATTCGACATTTATTTCCCTGAACCCAAACTCGCAAAATACTGGCGAACGATCGGAACGCGTGACGTTTGGTGGTACTTGGCCGGCGAATATGGCGGCGATTCTTGGACGCTCAGCGATACTGCGCTCGCTTCAGATGGCGAACGTGTCGATATCAACCAGATCAACGCGATGTTTGGGTTTGAATGGGGAAACTCGCAATTGTTGCAAACCGGTCAGCGTTCGGGATTCATCGAGGCCGGCATCTCGTTCGATCGAGAATTGCTGTACGAGCAATCGGTTCTGGGCAACACAAGCCTGGATGAAGCGTTTATCCTTCGAGCTGGGATCGGCTACTGAGCCGATTTTGCCACGGCAGCGAATTTGACGTTGCGTTCGCAGGGGGGCACGCTAGAATCCTGCGATTCAGAAACATTGGTCCACCGCGATCACAAACGATCAGGAAAGCATCAGTCGGTATGACGATTTCGAAAGAACGGAAAGAAGAAGTAATCAGCGAGCACGGCGCCGCAGCCGGAGACACGGGGTCTCCCGAAGTGCAGATCGCGATTTTGACGGAAAGAATCAACGGATTGACCGAACACATGCGAACCCACCGCAAGGATTATGCCTCGCGTCGCGGTTTGCTTGGTTTGGTGAGCCGACGTCGCCGTCTGCTGGATTACGTCCGTGGGCAAGACCCACAGCGTTACCTGGATATCATCGGAAAACTTGGTATCCGTAAATGATTCTGTGACCGGGTGGTCGACG
>NZ_JBICHO010000585.1:0-23066 GCF_043100905.1 Rhodopirellula sp. JB055
ACACCACCCAAAGTCGCTCGCAGACACAGCCGCGTTCCCAATCAGCATACTGGACACGCGCCCCAGGCCTACCAGCAACATGGCGCCGCACCCAGCTCCGGTTCGCTGCATCCGCATTTGCGTCATGCTCACCAAAAAGCCGCCGCGGCCGTGGCTCCGTTGACGCATCCCCCCGGTGTGGAGAACGATCCCAGTGCGAAAGGCCCCGGCCGTTTGGGGTTGGGGGAACACTGGGTCAAAAACCCGCAGGCGCGGCCGACAATCCCCGCCGCCACAGTTCAACCGCGTTGGAAAACGCCTTATTCCTATGGTTATTTCGGTGCAGAAGGCAAACGACACTGGTCCCGACAACACGGTTACAACGATCGATCTTTGCAGTGGTCCCTGCGATAACGCGCTGCAAAATCAACCAGCGAGATCTACAATGGGTGGCTCGATGAAGACGGGTTCTGGTTCAGAACCCTCTGCATCACGTCGATGTTCTCCAAACAACACCCACTCGATCGACTTCCATGACATCTGATCCATCGCAGTCACGTCCTTCCGCACCCTCTGCTGGCGGTCCTCCTCCGGGAGTCGGCCGACCCGGACACGCTCCCATGCCCGAGCCAAGTGTGATCCCAGAGGAAGGTTGGCACTGCGGTCACTATTTCTATCGTTTCCGCCGCGAAATGTTTGACGGTGCGATCGCTCCGAATCACCGCGAACAATTCCTGGCGGCGCTCCACCCAACCGGTGATGCGGTCCCAGAACGATTGGCGTCGTATTGGATCAGCGGCCACGATTGTGATTTTGGCATCATGGTGATGGATCCCGATCCCGCCAAAGTCGATGGCATCCACCAAGCGATCATGGCGCCCGGCATCGGCCGATTGATCGAACCCGCGTGGTCGTTTGTCTCGGTCAGCGAAGTGAGTGAATACGTTCCTTCCATCGAAGAGTATCGCCAACGATTGATCAAAGAAGGCAACGCACCGGACTCACCTGAGTTGGCTGCGAAAGTGGCTGCTTACGAGCGACGTTTGCCGATGATGAATCGCAATCGTTTGCAACCTGAGATTCCCGATTGGCCATCGGCTTGTTTCTATCCGATGAACAAGAGCCGAGTGCCGGGTGCCAACTGGTTCATGGAACCATTCAGTGCTCGCAACCAGATGATGGCCGAACACGCCCAAAGTGGAATGGCTTTCGCGGGCAAGGTCAGCCAATTGATTTCCGTCGGCGTGGGGCTGGATGATTGGGAATGGATGGTGACCTTGTGGGGTCGCAACCCTCAGTACCTCAAAGACATCGTCTACAAGATGCGATTCGATCAAGCGAGCGCCAAGTACGCCGAGTTCGGGCCCTTCTACGTCGGCTACAAAGCCGATGCGGACGCGATTCTGAGTCACTGCCGTTTGTTGTAAAACCGGACGAGCATCAACGACTGTCGGTTTGGTCGAGCGTTGCTAAGCATCGCGTGAGATAACAAGTGCCGAGTTTTGTAGTGGACGAGGCGACGCGTCCCAAGCGGCGGGACTCGTTGCCTCGTCCACCACGTCAGTTGTTTTTCACACGATGCTAAGTTGATTTCACAGGACCAACGTATTGGTCCAAGTACGATCGGGTGTGATCGAGCACGGATTCGTAGCTGAGCGGTTCGACGTCTTCGCCGATCAACTCCACTTCGATCGGTCCGGAGTATCCCAGTTCCAAGACTCGGTGAACCAGCGACTGAATCGGCACGCAACCTTCGCCCAGCAAGCAACGATTCATCTCGCCGAGTGGACTGTGACGTCCATCGCCCAACTGCATCAAATGCATGAATGGAACGACATGAGGCAGCATGTCCAACACACGATCGTCCATCCCTACGTGATAGGTATCCAGCACGATTCCCAGGTTGGGACTGTCGACAATCTCTAAGATTTCGAGGGTCGATTCCAAGTCGTTGACGAACGACCATTCCACGCCGCATCCCGCGTGGATGGGTTCCAACGAAAGCTTCACGCCAAATTCCTCCGCGATGATAGCCAAGTGAGACAATGCGTCGCACAGTGTCCGGCGAGCGTGCTTGCGAATGTGGTTGTTGCGACCACCCGCCAACACGATCAACGTTTCCGCTCGCAGTTCCGCTGCATCGCGAACGGCGCCCATCGCATCACGAACGGCATCATCGAATCCGCGGCCGTCGCTGCCGGTGAACCCGCCGACCCAACTCAGCGAAGTGACTTGCAAGTTCGTTTCCGCTAACAACTCCACCGCTCGATCGATTCCCAAATCGTCGAGCTTGGGTCGGAACAATCCAATGCCTTCGAAACCTCGGTCGGAATACGCTTGAGCGTCTTGCTCGAATTCCCATCGAAGAGTCGACAATTGGTTGATCGCCAAGGTGTTCATAGACGGTGGGAAAAGAGGAGGATCGAACTTGTCCGCCGAAGTTCCAAAAACGGACGCGAGGTCCCAACGGTGGACATGGGGGTCGGAGTATGCCGACGCTTCGTCGCAGTGTAAAGATTTGTTTTGGACGCTGCAGCCTACCCCCAGCAAATGATTGGATCGCTATGGTATTGCTTGCAAATGAACTGATTTGCTAGCAAATCAACTGAACACTTCATCGGTTGCTTTGACTTCCTACGCTCCCACCTCTTTGCCACCTCGATTGGTTTCCTCATGGTTGCTTTTTGTCGTTACGTTGATTCTTCCGGTGCCACACGTTTGGCGATTCGAAAAGAACCCGAAACCCAATTGGCTCCTCGGCCCCAAGTTTGCCCCGTCGGTGATTTGCTGGGTGCGGACGTCGAACAAAAGTGGTTGCAGGGCAACACGCTCTTTTCGCTTAGCAAATCAGACCTCGATCAACTCCCCACGCCCACGGAATCGCAGTGGTCGGACGCTCCTGATCAATTGCTGCCGCCCGTTCCCTGCCCAGAAAAGATTTTGTGCATCGGTTTGAACTACCTCGATCACGCGATTGAAACGGGAGCGGAGAAACCATCGTTGCCGGTCGTGTTCAGCAAATTCAATTCAGCGTTGGTGGGGCACGGTCAAGACATCGTGCTGCCCAAGATCAGCGACAAAGTTGACTACGAAGCCGAATTGGTCGTCGTCATCGGCAAAACCACGCGTCACGTGGACTCCAGCGAGGCGATGGAATCGGTCTTTGGCTACGCGGTCGGCCACGACGTGTCTTCCCGAGATTGGCAAAAAGGACGTCCCGGTGGGCAATGGTTGGTGGGCAAATCCTTTGACACGTTCGCTCCATTCGGCCCCGCCGTCGTCACCGCTGATGAAATCTCTGATCCTGGCAACCTTCCGATTCGCTTGCACATCAACGGCGAAACCCTGCAGGAGAGCAACACCGATCAACTGATCTTCAACATCCCGGCACTGATTGCTCACCTGTCGAAATTCATGACGCTGAAACCTGGCGACCTGATCTTCACGGGCACGCCATCGGGAGTCGGTGACGCTCGAACACCTCCTCGCTACTTGGCCCCCGGTGATCGTTGCGTGGTGGAAATCGACGGCATCGGCCGCCTGGAAAACACCTGCCAAGCCGAAGCCTGACTTTTTGGGAAGGTCGGCCCGTTTCGGGCCGGGGAGGGTTACGCGCTGGTTCCGATGCTCGACCCTCCCCTCGCTTCGCTCTGCCCCCCCATAGGAAGGGCGATAGTAATGACAAACGCATTGCAAGCACAGCAGTTAAAAACTGCACGACCTCCCAACCGGGCCGGTGACGTTCTCAAGCCAATCCGGCATCTCGCATGAGCATCTGCAAGTCAGCCCATGCCGCCTTTTTCGCTTCAGGATTCCTCAGCAAGTACGCAGGGTGGTAGATCACCAACACCTTGCTCTCGTGGTACTGGTGAAACCGTTGCCGAAGCCGACCAATGGACAGTTTGGTCTTCAACAAAGAGTGAGCGCTGATGGCACCGAGGCAGACAATGTATTCGGGACGCAGAATTTGAAGTTGTTGCTCGTAATACCCGCGACAATTTTCAAGCTCCGATGGGTCCGGGTTCCGGTTCTCCGGCGGTCGGCACTTGACCGTGTTCAGCAAATAGATGTCTTCTCGCTCAAGCTTGCAGGCCTGGACCATTTTGTCCAACAATTGGCCTGCGCGTCCGATGAAGGGGCGGCCGAGTCGGTCCTCGTCCGCGCCGGGGGCTTCCCCAAAGAACGCAAACCGGGCGGCTGGGTTGCCTTCTCCAAACACCGTTTGGGTTCGGCATTTGGCCAGCAAACTGCACTGGGTGCAGCCCGCGACGGTGGACGCTAAATCGGCAAGCGCCGTTTCGCGTTCGGCGATCGGCAGGTTGGTTCCTGGGTAGGGATCGTCTGAGACGGTGAACGATTCAACCGGTTGCAACCGACTGCTGGGAGCACTTGGGAGCTTTTTCGCAGTCGCCACACTGGCCGATGGACTGGCCGCTGCAGCGTTCACTGCTGGTGCGGGGACCGCTGGCGTGCTGCCGGACGCCGCATTCGAATCCGCGGGAACATCCGCTTGCCGCCAACGAGATTGCCACGATTCAACGGATTCCGCATTCGGTTGGGGAATAAAACGAACGCCGACCCGCCGGAGGTGAGCCAGCAGTTCGCCCGTGGCGTCGCTCGTTTCACTTGGATCGAGGTCGTTATTTAAAGAAGTCATGAGCAACCGAGGATGCGTTTTCGCGTCAAAAAAACGGTCATTGCAGGGAAGTTCGAGCAAGGAAGGGATTCTTGAAATGCTCGACGCAGCTTACCATTGGCAGGTTACCACCGATTCGTCGTTCCTTTTACCCTCTGTTCGATTTTTGTCATGCCAGTCCCTCAAGTCGCCATCGTCGGTCGTCCCAATGTCGGCAAGAGCAGCCTGTTCAATTGGATCGCCCGACGGCGCCTCGCCATTGTTGACAACTTTGAAGGCGTGACACGTGATCGGATGACCACTCTGATCGAGTCTGATGACCGGTTCTTCGAACTGGTCGACACAGGCGGGATGGGAGTCGAAGACCCCGACGACCTGACCAGCGACGTGCGTCGACAAATCGACATGGCGATCGCATCCGCGGATGTGATCTTGCTGGTTGTTGACGTTCAAGCCGGGCTAATGCCGTTGGACGAAGAAGTCGTCGAGCGACTGCGAGGTGTCGAGCGTCCCGTCATTCTGGTCGCCAACAAAGCGGACCAAGATCACCAAGACATTCATGCGGATGAATTTCGCAAGCTCGGACGAGGTCATTTGATCACCGTCAGCACGACGCAGAACCGCCATCGTGACGATCTGATCCAAGTCATCGTCGATCGATTGCCCGAGAAGGACGAGGACTTGGTCGCTCCCGAGTCTTCCATGAAGATCGCAATTGTCGGACGCCGAAACGTTGGCAAGAGCACCTTCGTCAACACGCTGGCCGAATCGGACCGAATGATCGTCAGTGAAGTGGCGGGGACAACACGTGACAGCGTGGACGTTCGCTTCGAAATTGACGGGCAAACGTTCTTGGCGATCGACACGCCGGGCCTGCGAAAACGAAAGTCGATTCGAACCGACCTGGACTACTACGGTACCCACCGCGCTCAACGCAGCGTCCGCCGCGCGGATGTCGTGCTGATGTTCTTCGACGCCTTGGAGAAAACGAGCAAGGTCGACAAGCAACTGGTTGGCTACATCATGGAACACCACAAACCGGTGATCTTTGTCGTCAACAAATGGGACAAAGTCGACAAAGAAGTCCCCACGGAACGGTGGGTCAAATACCTTCGGCACCAATTCACCACGCTGTCCTACGCCCCCATCGCGTTCATCACCGGGCAAACCGGACGCAACGTGAAAGCGGTTTTGAACCACGCGGCCATGCTGTACAAGCAAGCTCAAAGTCGCGTGTCGACAGGCGAACTGAACCGAATTCTTCGAGCTGCGATCGAACAGCATCCACCGGCGATGTACCAGGGGCGACGCCCCAAAATTTTCTACGCCACTCAGGTGTCGACCGAACCACCAACAGTGGTCGTCATGTGCACCGATCCCAAAGCGTTCAGCCACGACTATCAACGGTATTTGATCGCCTGGATGCGAGACCACCTGCCGTTCGGTGAAGTCCCCATCAAACTGTACCTGCAGCAACGCAGTCGAGCCGAAGCCAAAGCCGAACGCTCCGGCCAAGGCAGGTCATTTGACTCGTAGGCTGACCTTTCCGACTAATGCTCTGTCAAAGTTAAAAGTGAGGGTTGATCGTAGTGGACGAGGCGACGAGTCCTTGGATTTCACGCCAGTTCAGGGAGCGTCGGCTCGTCCACTACCTTAAAAACATGTCGTGACAGCCTGCTAGGACCGCCGCGGCAATGGCTCCACCCGCAGCAGTCCGTTGAACGGCCGACAGACAACAAAGCGAAACGCCGGTTTCGCAAGTTCGATAATGGCCGACAAAAATGGCGCGCCAGATGCAGCCCTCGAACTTGCCTCGAAAGGAAAGCGACTCATCCATCGCGAATTTTGCGATGCATCGTGTTCCTCTGCAGCAAATTGCCATGTCGACTCCCCACCAACACCTCCAGCCACCTGTGTCCTCCGCACCGGAGTACTTGCCTTCGCCCGAAACCCATTCGATTGTGATTGGGTACATCGTTTGGATCTTCGGTTTCTTTGGCGCTCACCGGTTCTATTACGGCAAACAAATCAGCGGCACGATTTGGTTCTTCACGCTTGGTCTGCTCGGGGTCGGTTGGCTAATCGACTTGTTCTTGATTCCGGGGATGGATCGCCGCGCTCAAATGCGATTCACCACCGGGCCAGTGGACTACACGATTGCTTGGATTCTGCTGACGTTTCTCGGCCTGTTCGGGATCCACCGCTTCTATCTCGAAAAATGGTTCACCGGCATCATCTACCTCCTGACCGGCGGACTGTTCGGAATTGGATGGCTGTACGATCTTTGGACGCTGAACGAACAAGTCGACCTGTACAACCGCCGGGCCGCGCACCAGCACTGATCAGCCACTGGTTTGGAGCAACTGCAATGGCTGGATGAACAGGATGGGCAATGCGAATGAGCGACGTTGGTTCCGGTCAACCATTCGCTGATGGAAACCATCTACAATGTCGCGTCTCAACAATTCGGTTCGATGAAACAAACGAGCCTGTTGATCACTCCTGCCCCACATCCCACCTTTTTCGCGATTGAGATTCACTCATGCGCATGTCCCACCCGTTTGCTCTGGCGACCATCTTTTTATCACTGACCTGGCTGTCCTCACTGACAGGGCCCCCCAGGTCTATCTGCTTTGCAGCGGATCCACCTTCGATGAACACATCTGAAGGTGATCGTTTGGCTGCGAAATACTTTGAGCTGCAAACCCAACAACTGAGCCAGCAGTCTCTCGCCGACATTGAAACGCTGGAGGACTGGACCAGCCGGCGTGAAATGTATCGGCAGCAGTTGTTGGACATGCTTGGGTTGAACCCGATGCCTGCCCGAAGCGAACTGCACACGACCATCACGGGGGAAGTTCGCAAAGATGACGTGATCGTTGAGAAGCTGCACTTTCAGTCCCTGCCTGGGTTGTACGTCACCGCGAATTTGTATCGCCCTGCGGAAGTCGAAGAGCCGTTGCCAGCGGTCTTGTACGTTTGTGCACATGGCCGCGTGGTAGAAAACGGCATCAGCTACGGGAATAAAGTCCACTACCAACATCACGGTGCCTGGTTCGCTCGCAATGGCTATGTGTGTTTGGTCATCGACACGATTCAGCTGGGAGAGATCGAAGGCATTCACCACGGGACGTATCGTGAAAAAATGTGGTGGTGGAACAACCGTGGCTACACACCAGCAGGCGTGGAAGCATGGAACAGCATGCGAGCAGTGGACTTGCTGCAGTCTCGTCCCGAAGTGGATCCCGAACGGATCGGCGTGACGGGACGCAGCGGCGGCGGGGCTTACTCGTGGTGGTTGGCTGCAATCGACGAACGATTTCAAGCGGCGGTTCCGGTGGCTGGAATCACCACTTTGGAAAACCATGTCGTGGACGGCTGCGTCAGCGGTCACTGCGATTGCATGTACATGGTCAACACGTATCGCTGGGATTTCCCAATGGTTGCGGCTTTGGTGGCGCCTCGGCCGCTGTTGATTTCCAACACCGACCGCGACTCCATCTTCCCGCTCGATGGCGTGGTCGATCTGCACGCGAAAGTCCGAAAGATCTACGAACTTTACGGAGCGGAGAAGAACCTCGGGTTGCAAATCACGTCGGGGCCGCACCAAGACACGCAGGAATTGCGCATTCACGCGTTTCGTTGGCTGAACCGTCATCTCCGTGGCGATGAATCGCTGATCGAGAAGGTGGCGACGAAGCTGTTCGAACCCAAACAACTGAAGGTGTTTGCGAAGCTGCCCGAGGATGAACGTGTGACAACGATTCACGAAACCTTTGTCCCCCAGGCAACTGCCAAAGGGACACCCCAAACGACAAATGAGTTGGCCGCCGCCGCGAAGGATTGGAAACAGAAACTGCGGACCAAGACGTTTGCTGGTTGGCCCCAGCAGACCGTCACACCGGATCTGAAGGTGGTCTCAAACATTCAACTCACCGACGCCAACATCACGTTCGCGGAATACTCGAGCCAGCCACCGTATCGATTGCCGTTGGTTGTTTTACGCCCCAACAATTCAACGGACGCCGCGCGATCAGACTCCTCCAGCGCAGACGATCACGTCGACGTCGTCCTGCTGGATCAATCCAGTTGGGAACGGGCCGCGTCTGGATTGGCGGTGGTTTCGCCGGAACGTTTTGCTGGCGTTCAACCCGATGCGGAAGTTTGGAAACAACTGGCAACCTCTGGCCGCACAACCGTCTTGGTGGCACCGCGTGGCGTGGGTCCAACGGAATGGTCTCGCGATGAACGCGACCGAACTCACATTCGTCGTCGCTTCATGTTGCTGGGTCAAACCGCTGCGGGAATGCAGGTCCACGACGTGGTCCGTGCGTTGGAAGCACTGAACGCACACCAGGACCGGTTGGGCGTCGCCGGTCCGTGGAATCTCATTGGGAGCGGCGATGCAGCGTTCTTGGCATTGCATGCTTCGCTGTGGTCCGACTCCATCGCCAGGCTTCAACTGACCAATCTGCCAACATCGAATCGCGAGTCACCTGATTTGCTCAACGTCAGCCGCGTCGTCGACCTGCCACAGATTGTCATGATGGCGACCGGTCGAGTCCCGACGGTTGTCATTGACGGCGACACCAAACCCCAATGGCAACAGCAGTCCAAATCGCAACCGCTGCTCAATCGCTTGAACTGGGGCAAAGATTGATTCGCCAAACGGGGATGTCGCAGATCGTTTAGGCTAGCTGGCAACAGGAGCTTATCAAATGCGAAAACTCGTTTTACTCGTTGCAGTCATCGCGGCACTCCTTCCGAGAGATTTGGCGGCGTGTCTTTGGGACCGCGACACACTGGCGATGGAACGACGCTTGTTCCCGGACGCCCATGAGTTGATCGCCGGATATTTTGTTCGCCACTCGGACGCCTACTACCAGTGGCGAATCAAGGATCGAACGGCGAAACCATCTGATCAACAAACACCCTCAGATCAGGATGACATTGCGGTTGCCCATGACAAGCTTGGCAACCACGACCAAGCGATCGAAACGATCCTTGAGAAGATCGACCGATGGCCCGAACAAGGACGCTACGAAACGGAAGCCAATCTTGGAACCTTCTTCATTCATGCTGGGCAATTGGAAGAAGGGCTGAAGCACATTCGGAAAGCCATCGCAATCAATCCAGACGCACACTTTGGACGTGAAATCTACCAGCAACTTTTGGTGGAGTACTTGCTCGAAACACAGAATCCATCCGGAGAGCTACCCGTCTTCCAAGAGCAGGATTGGGGAAGAATCGGATTTGCCCGTTTCCTCTTGAACGCCCGAAACCCAACAGAGGACAACGCCCTGGCGGAGATCCAAGCGGCTGCCAAAGGGGTCATGGGCATGATGCGTTTTGGCAACCACGACTCACCCGTGTTGCTGGAGGCGTTGGGGGACCTTTTGCTGGCAGATGAAAGCAATGTCGACTCCAAGAGGCTGGCCACCCGAGCCTATCTGAGAGCATCGATGGAAGTCGACGATCCCAAGGCCATCGCTGCCTATCGCCACAAAGCGTTCACTGTCATCGAGATGCAAGAGAACGTGGAGTTATCCCAGGTGGAGCAGCAACTGCTCGAGGAAATCAGCCAAGGCGAGGCATTGTTTCACCGCATCTCAAAAGACGAATCGGCTTGGATCGATGCTGGATTGGATGTCGATGCGGAATTCGAAACGAAGTACTTCAGTGCACCGACACCGACGTTCAACGTGGAGGAAGAGGCCCCCGAAACGACGGTCGGACCATTGTCAGCGACCGGCGTGGCAGTGTGCCTTGGCTGCCTGGCAACCGGGTTGATCGCGATTGCTGTGGTCGCGAGAAAGCGAAACGGCCGCCGTAAAATCTCAGCGACGTGAACGAGATGCACTCGGCGTTCCGATCCGGCTTGTCGCTCAGTCGTTAACGAACACGTCGCATGTAAGTCAGAAATTTGCGATCAATCTCTTCGAGTCCCATGCCCATGGAACTTTCGAAGTCTTCGATTCGCTCCCTCGGCGTTCGCTCATCCAGCGGTTTGGACTCGCTGAGTTTTTGCAGGTAGGCCACAAATTCTTTGCGTTGCGTCTTCAGCAAAAAATAAGTCAGCGCCCATGACTCTCCGTAGGCGTCTTCCGCGGTTGCCGCTGAACGGAATCGCGAATCGTCGGACAAGAGCGTCGCCAAAGAATCCTCCGGCCGCGAGGGGAGATAACGCCGGAAGCGTCCGAGGTTGACCACGTTGACTCTGCCGATTCCACGCCATCCTCGTGGGTTGCTGAAGTCAGGTGACTCAAAGAACATCGCCATCCCTTCGCTGACCCACATCGGATTGTCAGCGAACCGAGTTTGCAGCCCGCAGTTGTAGGCCAACTGGTGAGTCGCCTCGTGAATGATCGTTGCGATGTTGCGTTCGAGATTAGGTACTCGGAACGTCGTCATCCGGTTGCTTTCCAAATGGTAGTAACCGATAACGCTCTTCGCCGTGTCGCCAATTTCTTGACCGGCGAATTTCAAGAACTCATCATGATTGGCCAGCACCAGAGCCACCAAGGGATACCGAGGCGTTTCCAAATCAACGTGCTGATTCTTCCAGTACGTGAAGAAGCCTCGGTGCAATTGCTCAAAGAGTATGCCGCAACTTCGAGCGTAAGCTTCGTTGCCCTGATGAAGAATCAAGTAGTTCGCAGTTCGGTAAACCTGGAACCCCGCAGGCAATTCTTCTAGCATCCGTCGCGCCATGGTCTCCTGGTCGATCGGAGGACCGGCGGGCTGCTTGGCTCGCGTGATGATCTGGTCCGGCTGAATGGTCCACAGTCGTCCTGCATCGCAGCGGGCGAGGACACCGCCATCAGCAGCCTCGACCAAAATTTCGGCATCGATGGTTCGTTCTGTCTTGGCCGAATCGTCCGCCCCCTCTTCGAAGGTGATGACATCCGCGAACGAGAACGAACCCACGGTCGTTCCCCAAACAATCAGCACAAGATAGAAGACTGAAACGGCGCGTCTTGCCACAACAAACCAATCCAAGAGGAACGATGACCGGAAGCGGAATCGCAGCGAGAAGTCACACCAACGATCCGCCCAAAAAAAATGGCGACGAGCTTGTCGCTCGCCACCATTGTAAACCATCCAAATCATGCCAACGAATTCGTCGCGCCACGATTCCTTCTTCTGAAAAAGCGTTCGCTCCGCCAGCCAGAATTTCCTGACGCTGCCCCCCTCGTGCAATCGTCACTACTTTCGGAAGTAGTCAGCAAAGTCATCCGTTTCAGCTGGGTGCGTCGCGGCTTTGCGCTTTGGCGGTGCAATCCGACGCACGGATTCAAGCTGGCCGTCGACGTAGGAAGTCTGACGAACGTTGACGCGACGCCGACTCACGCGAGCCGAATCATCCTCAAACGGATTTCGCATTTCGTCAAACAACGAACCGGCACGTTCCTGAGATCCCCTGCTTGGAGCGGATCGGGCCGGAACGGGTTTGGGAATCGATGGCAAACCATTGGCTGACTTGCGGATTGTCGTTTTAGGACCATCAGTCAGTGGGGCATCCCGTGGTTGCGGAGCGGGAGTCGGAATCGATTGCAGACTGGGTTTGCGTTGCACATAAGGCATCACCTCAGTGACATTCGAATCGCTCATTGGCGTCATCGAATGTGAATCCATCACAACCGGTGATTCGATGACCGCATGGTGCCCATGGAAGTGCGTCACATGCCCACCCATGGATGATTCACAATGACCGCACGTTTCGCAGCCCGATTCACAACCGCGATGACCGCAGGGAGCACAAACCAACTTGGCTCCGACCTTCAACACTCGTTCAACGCTGCACGCGGCCAGATCCAGGGTTTGGAAAATGGGATTGCACTTTTGCACTTTGTGACGCGTCAGGAATCCTCCACTGTCCGCTTTCTGACAACTCGAGCATCCAGCGGTCTCGCATCCGCAGCTCGCATCAAAACCGCAACTCGGTTCGCTCGCAAAGAATGGTTGGACGCCACACAAAGGCTCTGCTCCACAAACCGGTTCGGCGGCACACGAACACTGGGTTTCGCAACCGCAGGTGGCGTCAATGCGAGCCCGAAGAGCAGGGAACGCGAGCGGGGCTTCGCAGCCACAAGTGGGTTCCGAACCGCAGGCTGGTTCGCAATCACACGTCGCCAATTCCATCCCGCAAGCGGGTTCACCGCATCCGCAAGACTGGGCTGACGCGTGACTCAAACCGACACACCCGGCACCCGCGATCATGGCACACACCGCCACGATACGAGCAACAGCACTCCAACGACCGAGTTGCAAACCCGCCGCGAAACACAAATCAGACACAGGTCGATACTTTGAAAGGGTCCAAGACATCAGCTTCTTTCTCCGTCGAATTTTGGATGACTGACAACGCTTATCGACGAAGGATGATCGTCAGGACCAAAACAATCCGAACGACATGCAAAGCCCCCTCAGGCTACGCATCTTGCCAAAACGTCAAAGATCCCCAACTGCTTCGAGGTCGTGCCGTTTTGGAGTGCTGTGCCAGTAGCGTCTTGAGAACCGTGCCTGCGCAGCGGTCGTGCATTTTTAGTTCACCCACGATTTGGGAAGGTCGGCCCGTTTCAGGCCGGGCAGGGTTACGCGCTGGTTCCCATGCTCGGCCTCCCGCCAAGCTTTGTTTCGGAAGAGGTTCTCAAATGCTGAAACCCGGTAAAACGCGGCCTCGACAAACTGCACGGCCCCTTCCGGCGAGGAGCAAAATCAAGGTCAATATCGCGGGACAGAGGAGTCGATTTGCAGCGACCATTGATCGATTCCACCAGCCAAGTTTTGGGCCTTGTCGAATCCGTTGGAGCGTAGGAACTGAGTCACCTGCATGCTTCGACCGCCGTGATGACACTGCACGACAATGTGGTCCTGTCGATGCTCGTCCAATTCTGACAACCGCTGCTGAATTTCGCTCATTGGCAACAGCTTGGAACCCTCGATACGTGCCGTTTCATACTCACTCGTTTCACGAACATCCAACAACACAAAGTCGTCTCCGCGAGAACGCATCGCGTCCAGATCGGACACAGTGATTTCGAGCGGAAAGGCGGAATCGTTTGACATCAATCAGGGTCCCAGAAAACAAGGCACACGTCGGAAAATCGGTCTTTCAATCAAACCGCGTGCGTCCATTGTGCACGCCGCCGCGCCGATGCGAATGGGTGGGATAAAACTCAGTCTTTGAAAGCCGCACTGGATGCGTCCGCTGGCATCCGCCAATCGCCCCGAGGCGACAAACTGACCGAACCAATCTTGGGACCGTCCGGAACACAATTGCGTTTGAACTGCGACTGAAAAAATCGCCGCACAAATGTTTTGGCAGTCGCTGCGATCACTTCCTCGGAATGAGGTGAATGGAACTCCGCTTGCTTTGCCAAAAAGCACATTTTCGCGACATCACAACCACCCCGCACGAAGTGATAAAGAAAGAAATCGTGCAGTTCGTACGGGCCGATTGTGGCCTCGGTGGCTTGGCGAATTTCACCGCCTTCGGTCGGAGGCAACAACTCCGGCGAAATCGGTGTGTCGGCGATCCGGTGCAGCGTTTCATGCAGCGATTCGCGATAGCGATGGTCGGCAGCGTACTGCACCAGATAACGAACCAACGTCTTGGGAACCGATGCGTTGACGTTGTACATCGACATGTGGTCGCCGTTGTAGGTGCTCCAACCCAACGCTTGCTCGGACAAATCCCCTGTCCCCAGCACGAACCCACGGCTCATCAACAACATCGTCCGCAGGCGTGCCTGCACGTTTTCGAATTTCAAATCTGTTGCATTCGAATCAACCTTTTGTAGTCGCGATTGCAACTCGTCGATCTTGGTTGTTGAGTCAATGGCAAGCCCCAATGGCGAATGCCCGATGTCAAGAAAAGTTCGCAGCGCAAGCGGACGAATGTCGATGCTTTCCGACGCTACCCCCAACCCCTGAACTAGCTGATTGGCACTTTCGTTGGTGTGCTGTGTCGTTCCAAAGCCAGGCATGATGATCGCATCAATGATCTTGCGATCGCGTTTCAGTTGATCGACCGCTGAAACCGCCACCAAGAGCGCCAACGTGCTATCGAGTCCACCTGAGATACCGATCGTCAATGGCAAATCATCAGGCAACTGCTGCAATCGCTTGACCAAGCCGGCCGTTTGAATCGCGAGTATCTCTGCACATCGCTCCTCGCGTCTTGAAATGTCATCGGGCACAAAGGGATGAGGGTCGACATGGCGCTCCAACCGATTTTCATCGGAATGGATGTCAGTCAATGGAGCGGATTCCGTCGCCGGTTCGGTTTGAACCTGTTCAGTACCAGCCAGTTCAATCGTTCGATACGGCCGAGGCAGCGAAGCCTGAAAATCATCGAACGAACCAACGACACGACGATCATGATCCAGCCGCTGAAGATCCACGTCGCGAGTCACCGCGGTTGGCACCGGCAAGTCTTCGTCATCGGTGTCACCGATCCTTCGCGACTCGCCCATCAACGCCCCGTTTTCGGCGATCAAACAATGTCCACCAAAAACCAAATCGCTGGTCGATTCACCACCACCGGCTGAGGCATACGCATAGGCTGCGATCAAACGCCCGGATTGGCTGACCACCAAATCACGTCGCCATTGGGCTTTGCCAATCAGCTCGTTGCTGGCCGACAAGTTCAGCACCACGTTGGCGCCGGCGAGCGCCGCATGACTGCTTGGTGGAACCGGTACCCAGAGATCTTCACAGATCTCAATGGCGAGCGTCGCGTTCCCGTCTCGAAACAACAAATCCGTTCCGAAAGGAACGTCGTACGAACCAAGACGGACGGTCGGAGGATCGGTCTCCGATGCCGCTCGAAAGTGCCTCGCTTCATAAAATTCGCGATAGTTGGGCAGGAACGTTTTGGGCACCAAGCCATGGACCCGCCCATCCCGAACCACGGCGGCAACGTTCATCACGCTCGTCCCTACGCGAAGGGGCAAACCGACAACCAGTGTGGCCCGGCAAGAACGACTATGATTCGCGATGGAGTCGAGCGCATCCAAGCTCGCGTCCAACAAAGTGTGCGTTGCGAACAGATCCCCGCAGGTGTAGGCGGACAACCCCAGCTCTGGACACAGGATCAGATCGGAAGCGGATTCTCGGGCGATCGCATTCACTGCGGCGATGGTCTCCGCCGCATTGGCAGCAGGATTCGCGACCTGGACCTTCGGCGAGACCGCAGACACTCGGTAAAACCCATGCTGCCGTCGCTGCTTTGGAAACGTCAGTTCGTTCGAAGAATTCACAACGCGTGGGTCTCACCAATCCAAGGAAAAAACAAACAAGCGGATCGGCCAGCCCGGCCAATGCCCACCAACTGCCAGTCGGCGTCAATCGCGAAGCGAGCTTGTGAGCACTCCGCGCCGAAACAGGCCCAAACCCAAGAACAGTATATCAAGGCGAAAATATCAAGCGGCGGCTCACAATTTTGGAGTCCGAAACCAGTGGAAGCAGCCTTTCAAAAGCATCGCAAATCGTTCGACCGGGACACGCCGAACGTGGCCATGGCGATCCACTTGCAGAATCGATTCGGTGTCCAGATTCATCGCCGACAAATAGCCGCCACCAAAACAATACGTGTCCATACAAACCAAGTGGCTCTGCCGAAGGACTTCACCATCTGCCTGAGGCGTGTGCCCCACGAAAACACGTTTCCCACTGTGATGGGGCGCTGGCGGACAAGGGGGAAGGTGAGACCAATAGGTCAACTCATCGTCCTGAGTCTCGACTTCACAACTGGGGTCGTACATCGCGTGAACGAAAATCTCACTCTCGGTTTGATAGCACGCCAGCAAGGACTCAAAGAACGCCATATGTTCCGCAGGAATTTTGCGGATGGAACCGCCGTAACTGGTCACCGTCGCTCGGCCGCCACTGCGAAGCCACATGGCATCGTCCATCCCTCGCGAAACCACGCTCTGCAACATCCATTCATGGTTGCCACGCAGCGGGATCACCTTGCAAACCGACTGCAAGCGAATCACCTGTTCCACCACGTCGCGAGAATCGGGACCACGATCGATGTAGTCGCCTAGAAAGATCACCTCGTCATCGCTCGTCGGCGCCAACTCCTGAATCATCGACCTCAGTGCTTTTGCGCATCCGTGGATGTCACCGATCACATATCGGGCCATTCAATTCACACCTGGGTCAAAGCCCTGCTGCTCACTCGGAAAAGAAACATCGGGCGTCAGGTCCTTCATGATGGCCTGACCGCAGCGATGCACCAACTTTTCCCAAATCTCTTCACTGGGACCAAAAATGGATTCCGCGTCCGCAGGCGTGACCAACCATCCCCCTTCATTCAGTTCATTTTCCAACTGCATTGGCCCCCATCCTGAATAGCCCACGATGTAACGCAGCTTCACGTCATCACGCCTGGCGAGCAACCGCAAGTGATCTTCATCAGCGGTGACCCAAGCGGGAACATCCGCCCACTGAATCGACATGGATCCCCAAGGTTCAGCAGGATGATCATGCAATTGAGTCTTTGACCCGGCTTCGGTTCCCTCGACGCCGCAGGGGTCACCGATGCCGGCGATGTTGTGCAGCGCCAAGACGGGACCGTCCACCGGCCCTCCCAGGTAGATCTGATCCGGGTGAACCTGCTGGTCGACCGAACCAGATGAATCCTCCGCGAAATCATTTTGTGTGGCAGACGTCAAATCAATCTTGGGTTTCGCCCCCGCTTCCCATGACGGATCGCTCATCGCGATGACGTCACCGAACCGTTGGCGTCCCACGCGATTGATCACCACACCGAAGGCGCCGTCGTCTGTGTGCCGGATAATCAGCACCACGGATCGAAAAAAATTGCCGTCGTGCAAATACGGTGACGCGATCAAGAAACAACCGGTGCAATTTGTGGATGTGTTCATCTCAAGCCCGGGTTCGTGAACCGGCAACTGCGTGCAGAAATTCAGGAATGATCTCGATACTGGTCACGCCAGAGACATCCGCCCCACGACAATCCCACACCGAAACCAACCAAGACATTCGTGGCCCCCTCGATCAATTCGTTGCGCCGACGCATTCGGTCGATCAAAATGGGCAATGTGCAGGATACTGTATTCCCCACGTCCGCCAAATCGATCGGCAACCGCTCAGGAGCGATTTCCATTCGCTTCCGCAACTGGTCGAGCATCTTCCAGGTGGCTTGGTGAAACAAATAGTGCCCGATTTGGTCGTCGGTCAACTGGTTGGTTTCGAGGACTTCATCCACCAATCGTGGAATCGCATCCACCGTGAAATTGATCAGGCTGGGGCCGTCCATGTAGAGGCGACTCTTCCAGCGTTTCCGGTGCCGAGGTGGAATCGCATCCTCCGCGGGTCGCCCACCGCCGTCACCGACAATCAACATGTCGGCACCGCTGCCATCGCTGCCGAATTGGTACCCCCACAACGAAGGTTCCTCTTCGGCGGTGATCAAGGTGGCTGCGGCTGCGTCTCCGAAGATGGTTCGCAAACTTCGATCGTTGGTGTCGATGTATTTGCTGTACGTTTCGGCGGTCACCAACAAGATTTTTTTGGCGACACCGGTCTGGATCAAACCATCGGCCATCGCGGTGCCGTAGACAAAACCGCTGCAGCCCAAATTGAAATCGATCGCGCCACACTGAGTTGGCAGTCCCAAGCGGTCCTGCAACAAACAGGCGGTGGTCGGCAACGGATAATCAGGGGTTTGCGTGCAGAGCATCACAAAATCAATCGTCGAACGATCCAGATTTTCACGTTCGAACAATTGCTCGCAGGCCTGAACCGCGAGATCGGCGGAGGTCTCACCGGGCCCGGCGATGTGCCGCTGATGAATCCCAGTTTTCTCCGCGATCAAATCGAGATCCCAAGAGGGGAACTGTTCCTTCAGCGTCGCATTGTCTTCCACATGTTCCGGAAGATGCACCGAGATGGGACCAATCTGGGCGTGGGGCACGTTCGACTCGGCGAAGAGGCTAATGAAAACTGACGTTGGTCATTCAAAGAAGGCCGAAGCGTACCAGCGAATCCGCATCAACGGCAACTCGCAAACGAGGCTCCGACCCGATGGGCTTGAAAAAACGCCGTTCGAAGGGGCAAAAAAACCACGCTTGAAAGGCAAAAAAAAACCACGCCCGTTTGATCCGGACGTGGTCTTGAAGAGCGGCTGATCGGATTCGAACCGACGACAATCACGTTGGCAACGTGATGCTCTGCCAACTGAGCTACAGCCGCGTTTCAGTTGTGTGGGGCACAGTATAGGAACCATCGGATTTGCTGCAAGTCGACTTGAGGCCTCTTGAAAGGTTTTTTTAACCGCTTGTCGATCATCGCCGGAAAACACTACACTTTGCCGCTGCATGAAACGGCCCCTGTAGCAGGTGCCCCCCGGTCGAAGCGTCCGATTACCCCGGCCTATTCGATTTCGCTTTCTGAATGTTCGATGGCCAATTGCGGTTCGATCGATTCGTTCTCCTAACACAAGGTTCAAAATCAGGATGTCCACGTCTTTCGACACCGATTCAACGCCCGCCGAAGACGCGGCTGCTCCCGTCAAAGACCCGCTGCAGTTGAACATGGAGGTTACCAAACCTCATGCCTGTTTGCGGGAGGTCATTGTCACCATCCCACGTGGCGAAGTGGATCGCTACATGAAGGACGCGTATGACGAACTCGTCCCGGAAGCTCAGGTCCCTGGTTTCCGTGCCGGTCGCGCGCCACGCAAGTTGGTTGAAAAACAATTCAAAGATCGAATCGAAGATCGCGTCAAAGGCTCGCTGTTGATGGACAGTCTGGCCAAGGTCACCGAAGACGCCGAGTTCTCGGCAATCGGTGAACCCGATTTCGATTACGAGTCCATTGAACTGCCTGAAAAAGGTGAATTCAAATATCAGTTCAGCATCGAAGTTCGACCTGAATTCAGTACCCCGGACTGGAAGAAACTGGATCTCAAAAAGCCCGTCGAAACGATTTCGGAAGAAGACGTCGACGCCGCTTTGCAACGCGTTCTCTCTCGCTACGCATCCCTGGAAGCCAGCGACGCCCCCGCTGAACTTGGCGATCGCTTGCTGATCACCGCCAAATTCAAAGACGGTGACAAAGTTCTGTCCGAAATGGACGAAGAACGCGTCACGCTAGCCAGCCGACTCAGCCTCTCGGATGCCGTTTGCGAAAACTTCGGCGAACTGATGAAGGACTGCAAGGAAGGCGATTCCTTGACCGCCAAAGTCAAACTCGGCGAAGGTCACGCCAACGAAGATATGCAAGGCAAAGAAGTCGACGCCACCTTCACAGTGGTCGAAGTCCTGAAGGAACAACTGCCTGAACTGACCGCTGAGTTCCTGGATGAATTGGGCGAGTTTGAATCCGAAGAAGAACTTCGTGACTTCGTGCGTTCGTCACTCGAACGCCAAGCCAACTTCCGCACTGAACAAGCCATGCGTGGCAGCATCATCGAAAAACTGCTGGATTCGGCGGACTTCGAATTGCCTCCGACCTTGGTCCGTCGGCAAACGAAACGCGAACTCGATCGCAAAGTGCTCGAGTTCCGTCGCAGCGGCTTCGACGACGACATGATCCGTCGCTTCGTCAACGCCAGCAAGCAAAACATGCAACAGGGCACCGAAGCCTCGCTGCGTGAACACTTCATCCTGGAACAAATCGCCGACGAAGAAAAAATCGACGCAGAGCCGCAGGAATACGAAACCGAAATCCAACTGATCGCGGAACAAAGCGATTCGTCACCACGTCGCGTGCGTGCTCGATTGGAAAAAACCGGTCAAATGGATGCCCTTCGTAACCAAATTGTCGAACGCAAGGTCATCGAAATGATCACCGAAGCGGCAACGGTCACCGAAGAGCCCGTCGAAAAAGAAGCCGAAGAATCGAACGAAGAGTTCGCCGTCTATCACGAAGTGCTGCCGACCAAGGATCACGAAGCGATCCCAGCGGCCAAGTACGACGACAACACCCCAAAGGGCGCCGAACCTGAAGAGAAACAGGAAAAAGACAAGGAGTGATCCTGAGTCCATTTCCCGAATGAATTGACGCCCGGTTGCCAGCAGCGACCGGGCGTTTTTCATGCGCCGCCCATTCTCGCTGGAAACCCCAAACGGAAGCTCAATCGAGGACGAAACGCGAGCCCGGACGAAGCACGTGCCCCGAAACATTACAACGGCACGTTGCGAAGCTCAAAGTCCATCCGCTCGTGCCGGCACCCTACGTGCAAGCCGATGAACACGCTCGGCGACACGCGTCCTGCCACGCTGCCACTCGGGTTGCGTCCAGCCCGCCACGTCGGTCCCGTTGGTCACAGACATCGCCTCGAACGCCCCAGCACTTTGGGTGCACGCCTTTCGCGACCAGATCCTGCATCTCCTGCAGCCGAATCGAACCTGCAAGGGCCAGCCAAACGCCATGGCGACTCGCCGTTTTGATCAACGATAGCAACCGCTGGATCGAAATATGATCCGTCAACGTTCGCCCATCTTTTGTGAACGTGTCGACCAACAATCGCTGGTGCCCTGAATCGACCACCAATTCCAAGACTTGCTCCGGACAGATCGTTTCGGCCTCAACATGATCCGCATAGGCAACCGGCACCAATTCCACCGATTCTGGCAAACAAGTCGCCTCCCAAGCCGCGGCCAGTTTTTCTGTGGTCGTGCAACGACTCGGACCGATTTTCGCGAAAGAGAACTCGCGGGGAACTTGCGACGACAACTCCTCACCGGTGCCAGGTTCCCCCAGTGCCGCAGACAGCCGAACACGGCCCAAACGAAGCGAGGCCTCAAAGCGCTCGACTGCGGATCGCCATACGCTCGATTCGCAAGCCGCCAACGCACCCTGCGAGGGCTCTTTGAAGTCCACGATCCCAACTTGACCGGAGACAGCCATCTGAGCCTCCCTCAGATCCCGCACGCTTACCAGCAACTCAGCTCCGCTGGCCTCGGGTAAACAATCCACACAGTGGTCAGACACCAAGCGATGGCGGGGGGACACTGGCTCCATTCAATATTCTCCGGGGCATTCTGATCTTGGTTGCCGTTGATCCGATCGACCCGAAGCGGTTGGCAAGTTACAGTCATCTTCCAATCAGCGTTGCAGGGACGCAACTTACGTGAAATCAATGTCGCCCATCAAGACACCGGATTTGCCGCGGTGAATTACGACTCCATCGAAACACCTTCGCAGTTCAATGACTTTTGCGAGGCCATTGCGGACGAACCCGTGATTGGCTTTGACACTGAATTTGTCTCCGAAGACTGCTATCGCCCCGAGCTCTGTTTGCTCCAAGTGGCGGCCGGCAACCACCTCGCGGTGGTCGATCCCTACACCGTTGGCGACACCAAGCCATTTTGGGACATCCTGACCGATGACACCATCGGATCCGGCAATCGGGTCGTGATCGCTCACGCTGCTCGCGAAGAAATCCGGTTTGCCTATCGTTTCACCGGCCGGCCGATCGCGGGGCTGTTTGACACCCAATTGGCGGCAGGTTTTGTCGGCATCGAGTACCCGGCGTCGCTCGCAACACTGGTTCAAAAGCTGGTGGGACAAACCCTCCCCAAAGGTGAAACGAGAACCAACTGGCGACACCGACCACTCACGAAAGACCAGTTGACGTACGCACTGCACGACGTGACCACATTGGCGGAGATGCACGCCAAACTGATTGCAGATGTCAAAGCCCTGGACCGGGTTGCTTGGCTCGAAGAAGAAACCGCCCGACTTCAAAACAAAGTCATCGATGCAGAGGAAAGTGAAAACTGGCAACGAGTCAGTGGCAGCTCAGGGTTGAAACCCCGTCAGCTTGAAATCATCCGGCACCTTTGGCGATGGCGAGAAGAAATCGCCCGCAGCAAAGACAGATTGCCGCGCCGTGTGATGCGCGACGACTTGATGGTCGAGCTGGCCAAACGTGGTTCACCCGATGTCAAGAAAATCCGCAACATTCGCGGGATGGAACGTCGGGGCTACACCGACCAGTACGAAGAAATTGGTGCGGCAATTGCCTCGGCCTTGGCGGTCCCCGACGAACAATTGCCTCGCCGCAACCGGGGCCGCTCGCGAAGCGCGTCGCCGATGTTGAGTCAATTTCTATCGACTTCCATTGCATGCATCAGCCGACAACAAAAACTAGCCCCTGCCATCGTCGGTAATTCCGATGACGTCAAAGAACTGCTTGCCTACGAACTCGATCCGCGCCGCGGGACACCCACCCCTTCATTGCTCAAGGGATGGCGTGGTGACATCGTTGGAACCGCTTTTCGAAAAATTCTTCGAGGCGAACTCGCGATCCGAGTCGCCGACACAAGCGAACAGCAACCGCTTGAGTTTGTCGAATGCGAAGGGGCACCTCCGCCCAAAGAGTGATCCCGAATTTGCTCGACCCGAGCGTCAGGCCTAGCGTGCCTGTCGCCGGCCCACCAGTGATCTGTCAAAGCTAAAAGTGAGGATT
>NZ_JBICHO010000586.1:0-10411 GCF_043100905.1 Rhodopirellula sp. JB055
GGGTCGGACGCCAGATACTTGATGATCGAATCGATGCCGTTCTCGGACACCGCTTCCGGATTGGAGAACGCTTGGCTGAGCGGAATCTCTTCGCCGATCTCGTTGCCCTCGTTGTCGAGGAACTCAACGTCATCGCCCAGCAAGCTGTGGCCGAACCGGAACGCCGCGGTCGAAAACTCATTGGCAATCGTTGGGTCGACGGTTGAGTCGTACCCTTCGTAGTCGCTCAAGGCGTCTTCACCCAAGACAGCCGGCAACCATTCGTTGTAGGTGATCGCCTGCAGTTCAGCGACCACGATCGCACGAGCTTGCTGATAGATTTCTTCGTCCGTCAACGTGGAATCGGCCGCAGCAATTTCTTCTGCCAAACGATTGTGTTCGCGGACGAACAAGGTTTGGATCGCGGTCAGTGCAATGTTCTCGTTGGCCCGAACGTCGCCCGCGGCAAACAACTCTTCATCGGGAACAATCCCCGCGTCGTTGTCCATGTCGAGCGTGCCGTCGGGAAAGGTTTCCTCGTTATTGTAGGGCAACAAGTCGCCTTCGCTCGTTTTCAACAAACCGCCCGAAAGCGTCCTCAGCGCGGTCGCGGTTTCGTCATCGGAACCGTAAATCACCGAACCATCGATCCAAGTCGTGATCGCATTGATCTGCTCGCGAGCGGTATCGGCTCCGGTTTCCGAATCGTAGGCCGATCGGGTGAACGAAATGGTTTCGGTACCTGTCCCGAACGGATCGAAGTATTCATCACCAATCGGAACTTCGATGTCAAACGACTCTCCACCGGAGGGCGTGCGGGAGATGTCGTGGTCGATGAATTGCCCCCACACGTAGACGAACGCGGACAAGTCGCGATCGCTGATCAGTTCTTCGTCAGTTGCCAACACGTTGCTGATCTCGCGTGCGCTTGGGCGATCTTCCCCGGCGGGTTCGGAAACCCCATCGGCGTAGTCGCTGTCAGCCACCCGAGTCAGTTGGGTCCCGGCGGTGCCGAGTTCCGTGTCTTCGAGGTTGTTGCCGGACCCGTCAATCGAACGGTACTCGGTCGGCAGGCCTTCTAAAGAGGAATCCGCTGGCAGATCAGCCGAAGGGTCCTCTGTCTCGCTATCGGGCAGGTCGACTTCATCATCAACGTCCGGCAAACGCCTCGGACCGTGTTGTTGTGGACCGCCGCTGCGGAATGATTGGCTCAAGCGATCAAAGTTGGCACGAGCGTCGACGACTGATGCGACACCGTCATCATTGAGCGATTCAGGCATCACGTCGTTATGAAAGATATTCGCAGCGAGTAGCTGACGTGTTTCCAGTGTCTCAGACTTCAAACGTCGCTGCGTTCGCTTGCGACTTCGTTTCTTTGAGCTGGATGATTTGCGACGAAAGGGTTGGCGGCCTTTGACCGATCGTCCGAAGGAGTTATCCATGTGCGCACCTGCGGCAGAGAAGAGTGGGGGAAGGAATGCCGACCGCGGATCGGCTCGACCGCGAAGAAGGCTCTCCTTTTCAAGGGCCAAAGTCCTCCTGCAGGTGTCACGCTTCCTCGTCGGGTTCTTGTTCTTGCAAAGCATCGCTGAGTTGCCCCACGAAGTGTTCGAGTTCGCTGGCGGTTTGCCGCGATTGCTCGCTCCGTTGTTCTTTGGTCAACTCAAACGCACGGTCGCCAAGCCATGCCAAACCACCTTTCGCGGAGAAACATCGTGAGAACGTTGAAGCCAGGGATCACACCGGGACCGTTCATCGAATCGGTCTTCTTGGCTCCCGAAAGAATCCACGACCCGACGCACTATGCGTTCAACCTGCCATCGCTGAAATCGTTTCGTAAGCTGGACTTGCATCCAAAGGTCACGTTCTTTGTCGGTGAAAACGGTTCGGGCAAATCGACGATGCTCGAAGCGATCGCGATTGCCAATGGCTTGAACGCGGAAGGCGGCAGTCGCAACATGATGTTCGCGACTCGGGAGAGTCATTCCGAACTGCACAAAGCTTTGAAATTGCGGCGTTATCATGCATTGGTGCCGGACGCTTGGTTCGTGCGGGCCGAAAGCCTGTTCAATGTGGCGACCGAAATCGAAAACCTCGGTGTTGGGAACAGCTACGGCGACAAGTCACTGCATGAACAATCGCACGGCGAAGCGTTCATGACATTGGTTGAAAACCGCTTCGGGCAAGGTTTGTACTTCCTCGATGAGCCGGAAGCCGCACTCTCACCACAGCGTCAGTTGGAATTCCTGATTTTGCTCGACCACATCGTCAGTCAGCAATCGCAATTGGTCATCGCCACCCACTCACCCATCATCATGAGTTACCCGCACGCCCAGATTTACTCGTTCGGAGAAGCAGGCATCCAACCGATCGCTTACGAAGCAACGGAACACTACCGAGTGACCCGTTCCTTCCTAGAAAACCCTCGCCGGATGCTGTCACACCTGCTGGGCGACGACACAGAGATCAACGAGTAGGGGAACACGCATCATGAAAAATTCTACCGAGGCAACCGTTCCACAACCCATCATTGGTTTCCACACCGACGACGAAGGCCACTGGGTCGCGCAACTCGCCTGCGGCCACAACCAGCACGTCCGTCACTCGCCACCCTTGGTCACCCGTCGCTGGGTGCTGACCCAGGAAGGACGCGACGCCATGATCGGCTATGAACTGGGATGCAAAAAATGCGTTGACCAATCCCCACCCGATGATCGACCAAGCCAGCCATCGCGATGATGCAATTCGGTTCACGGGGTCGAGCCACCAACCGGCGGCAACTGGCTCGCTGTGTTCCTGGCCTCCGTTTGAGCGAGTCAGCATTCTCGTGGCTACGGTTCCCGCCACGTCCGATACAATCGCACCGTCATACCGGAGCCCCCGGCTTCCACGACACTCGCAATCGCCACTCGAGTGGACGTCGACCAAAACAAGTTGCCATCGCCATGTTTCAACGCAGCAAACCAACCTCGGAGCCCGCGGACACCTCCGCCGAAACCCCAAAGCCGAGGTCGAAGAGAAAACGGGCTTTCGCGGCGTTTGTCCTCTTCATGCATGTGCTCGGTGCGCTGACCTCGATCCAAGCCGTGATGTCGACTCGCACGTCACAAGGTGCGGTGGCCTGGGCGGTCAGCCTCAACACATTGCCATATGTCGCCGTCCCCGCCTACTGGGCACTCGGGCAATCCAAGTTCGATGGATACGACTTACTCCGGCGGAGTGAGCAAATCGCCAACAGCGAGGTGGCCAATCGAGCCCGGATGGAACTCGCCGAGGACGACCTGCTGCTCCAACCGCAGACACCCCACGAAGAAAGCCAAACGCGTTTGCTGAACAACCTCACGCGACTGCCGATCACGACAGGCAACTCCGCCAAACTGCTGATCAACGGCCAGGAAACATTCGATGCCATTTTGACCAGTATCAACGAAGCGGAAGACTACGTCCTCTTTCAATTCTACATTTTGCGAGACGACAAACTGGGCCAAAAGTGCAAGGCAGCATTTCTCAAGAAGGCCGCCGAAGGAGTCCGAGTGTATGTGCTTTATGACGAACTTGGCAGCAAAGATCTGTCACCGAAATACATCGATGAGCTTCGTCGTGGCGGCGTCGAAATTGTTCCATTCAACACAACACAAGGGAAAGGCAATCGCTTCCGGCTGAATTTCCGCAACCACCGAAAGATTGTCGTGGTTGATGGGAAAGTTGCTTTCGTCGGCGGGCACAACGTCGGAGATGAATACCTGGGTGATCATCCGGTGCTGACTCCCTGGCGTGACACCCATGTCGAACTCCGCGGGCCGGTTGTCCTCTGTGCCCAAACACCGTTCGTGGAAGATTGGAACTGGGCCACCGGCACCTTGCCCGATTTGCACTGGGACCCAAAGCGAGAAGAAGGAGGCGACGTCATCGCGGCGTGCTTGCCAACAGGACCTGCCGATACTCTCGAGACAGGAACCCTGTTCTTCTTGCACGCGATCAATTCTGCCAAAGACCGTTTGTGGATCGTCAGTCCGTACTTCATTCCTGATGAGCAATTGATGTCCGCGTTGCAACTGGCGGCGCTCCGTGGGGTGGATGTCCGGATTTTGATTCCCCAAAACCCCGATCACATGCATGTCTATTGGTCGGGAATTTCATACCTCGAAGAAGCCAAGGAAGCAGGCATCCAGATCTATCGCTACCAGCCTGGCTTCTTGCACCAAAAAGTTTGGTTGATCGACGACTCCATTTCGCTGATCGGGACCGCCAACCTCGACAATCGCTCCATGAGATTGAACTTTGAAATCACGATGCTGATGATCAACCAAGAGTTCGCGAAAGAGGTCGAAACAATGTTGAAAGCGGATTTCGCCAACAGCGAACTTGCATCGGCGGCCGAGTACACCGAAAGTTCACTTCCCTATCGGTTCCTGGTTCGTGTCTGCCGTCTGCTCGCCCCCATCCAATGAACTTTCTGAACGACCTCTACGAACTACTCCATGAACACAAGGGCATCATGCAGTGGGCCGCAGTCATCTCCGCCCTGGTTTTCGTTGGCAGTCTGCTCAGCGTGCCATATCTGGTGGTCCGAATCCCGGCTGACTATTTCGCCAAACCACATCGCCCACGAACTCTGTTTGCGGATCAGCATCCGTTGCTACGGTGGTCGGGTCTGATCCTCAAGAACTTATTGGGCGCGTCGCTGCTGCTTGCCGGAATTGCCATGTTGGTCCTTCCGGGCCAGGGTTTGCTGACCGTCGCAATCGGTGTCCTGTTGATGGACTTTCCAGGAAAGCATCAATTGGAAGCCAAACTGATTCGCTTTCCACCAGTCGGCAAATCCATCCACTGGCTTCGTAAGAAAGCGAACGCGCCACCGCTGGTGATCGAGCCCCACTCGCCACCGACCAGCGACGCTCCCTCCGCAACCGAAGACACACCAGACTTCGATCCATGACCGAAATCGGACTCGAGAAACGGGACGTCCATCGAAAAGGGGACGGGGGTCTTAACGGTGCACGTTGCCTCCTGGAGGCCCTCGTCCAGCATTGATTCTCGGTACCGAGTGGTCTGTCAAAGCTCAACGTGCGGGTTGATCGTCGTGAACGAAGCGACGAGTCCTTGGATTTAATGCCAGCTCAGGACTCGTCGCCTCGTCCCACTACCCTAGAAACAAGTCGTGACAGACCACTAGCGAAGGAGGCTAAAAACCAGTGTGCCGATGGTGATCACACCAAGGATGACGACCAACAGGTTGGGCATGACTTTGAATTTCTTCGCAAGCGAAGGCCCGAATTGACCGATCAAGAGAAGCGAAACCGCGATCGCTAGGATCGCCCCTGCTGTGATCCCTCGGACCATCAGGAACACTGCCAGCAAGAGCAAACCGCCTGTGATGCTACCGGCAATCAACGATGCCTTGCTCTTGGCTTTGACATAGCCCATGACTCCTCCAAAAACGACGAAAGCTCCGAAGATTGCTGTCACGATTGCAGGGAAGTCCACGCAAGTCTCTTTGATTTCAAAAGGCAAAGTTCGGCAGCCATGATTCAGTGGGTTGAAAACGGATCCAACCAGGCAAGCCGCGTTTTACTGAATTGTAGTGCGTGATCCGCAAGGCGCCAGGCACACACACGCTCACCAGAGTGGCTTCGTTCGACCTTCCGCATCCGTGCAGGCGGAAGGACGCCTCCGAAAACCATCTCTTTTTCTCCCACGACCGACAACTCGATTTCGAGAAAAACCATGCAAGTCAAAGACGCCATCTACCAACGCCGATCCATCAAGGCATTCGATCCAGCCCACAAACTCACCGATGCGGAAGAGAAGGAACTGTTCGAAGCCACGATCCAGTCCCCAACCAGCTTCAACATCCAGCACTGGCGGTTCGTCGTCCTGCGTGATCCCGAGTTGCGAGCGACGATCCGCAAAGAACACGGGAGCGACCAGTCGCAAATCACCGACGCATCGTTGCTGGTGCTGTTCACAGGGGACACAAAAGCCTGGGCCAAAGAGCCCTCCCGCTACTGGGCAAATGTCCCCACCGATATTTCCGAGATGATCGTCAACTGGATGGGTGAATTTCACCAAGGACGCGAGTGGCTTCAGCGAGACGAAGCCCAACGCTCGATCGGCATGGCAATGCAAACGATGATGCTGGCGGCCCAAGGCATGGGGTATCAATCATGCCCAATGATCGGCTTTGACATCGAGGCGGTGGCCAAACTGATCCATCTTCCCGACGATCACGTGATGGGCCCCATGGTCGCAATCGGCAAAGGCACCAAAGAACCTTGGCCGAAACCAGGGCAACTCAGCCTGGAAGACTTGGTCGTCGAAAACGGCTTTCCACCCAACGCATAACCAACAAGGACAGAGCCCCCAGGACGGCAAAGCCGCTCACCAGTGGCAAGATGGTCCCGTTGTAACTGTGTCCAATCAGGATGCCGAGCGGCACAGAAATCAAGGTCGAAACGGAGCCCACCAAAGCGGCTCCGATCCCAGCAACATGCCCAAGTGGTTCCATGGCCATCGAATTCAGATTGCCAAACAAGATCCCAATGGCAAAGAAGGTCGCCACCAAGTAGACCATCGTGGTCCACAACGGAGGACTGCCTGCATGCAGGAATGCGAATCCCAGGAAGGCAGCGGATGCGACGGCCAGCACCAGCATGGCACGCCGAATCAAAACGCCCATGCCAAATCGCATCACCAAGCTGGCATTCAAGAGCGACGCCACTCCGGTGGCCGAAGCCAGTCCGGCGAAATAGATCGGAAACAAAGAACCGAGGCCGTATTGCTGCTGAAAAATCTGAGGCGCGGAGCTCAAAAAACCGAGGAACGCCCCCGACACCAAACCGGCCACAACCGTGTAGCCGAGTGCGATCGGATGGAGGCAAATCTCACGTGCAATGTGCAAAATCCGCCGGGTCGAGTAGGGCATGCGTTGAGCGGGCAACAACGTTTCTGGCTGTCGCCATGCGAACCAGCCAAACAGCATCAACGCCAGTACGGCGAGCACCACAAAGATCGCCCGCCAATCCGCCACCATCAAAATCCCTTGGCCCAACGTCGGCGCGATCACCGGCACCAAGATGAAGATCGTCATCACAAATGACATCACGCGTGCCATCGACCGACCGTGATACTGATCGCGAATCAGCGCCAGCGAAACGCTGCGCGGACCGGCAACACCGAGTCCCTGCACAAAACGCCCGATCAACACCACCGTGAAACTACTGGCGAACAGCGAAATCATCGAACCGACGATGAAGAGCCCCAACCCTGCGTTCAACGCTGGCTTCCGACCAACGCTGTCCGAGAGAGGCCCAAAGAACAATTGCCCCAGTGCCATCCCAAAGAACAACAAAGACACGATGAGCTGACTGTCGTTGGCATGTGTGGCCCCCAATTCCTCTCCAATGATCGGCAGGGCTGGCAGCATCGCATCGATCGCCAAAGCGACCAAGGCCATCATCAACGCCATCAAGGTGACAAACTCACCCAGCGGCAAATTTTGCTTCCGCTCCGATTCCATCTTCGCTCTCAATCTCATGCCGGTTTTCGATTCGATACAGCATGGCAATGTCCGTTTCGCAAATCCAGACCGACAGTCGCCCGTGCTCCCCGCGTTGTTCTCCCGCACCGACGTACCCGAGTGAATGCCCCGCGTTTTGAAATCCCGATTCCACGAACAAGACAATCGGGCAACCACTTGGGTTTGAACCAAGCTTGCCAAACGCGGGGCCCTGGAAATCCCCAACCACAACCATCAGCTTCATCTTGACATGCATGGCGAAAACGACAAAACTTGCATACTGACGCAAACATGCAACCAAATAAAAAGACATGAATCCACAAGAAGCCTCGTTGTGCTGCGGGCCGACCGACGACTCGCTCGACGCGGAATTGTTCAAAGCTCTCGGCGAACCGACGCGTTTGAAATTGCTTTCCTGTTTGGCCAAGTGCGGCAGAGCATGCTCGGTCACCGAACTCGCGGAATGCAGCGAAGTGGACATGTCAGTGGTTTCGCGACACCTGGGCGTGCTCGAAAAATCCGGCGTCCTCACCGCCACCAAAGAGGGCCGCACGGTGTTCTATTCCGTGCGTTACAAACACCTCACCGAATCATTTCGTGCGATCGCGAAAGCCTTTGAAGCGTGTCGTCCCAAGCGAAGCAAACGAGGGACACCCGAAAAGTCATCTTGACCCACCCAGCAATCACACCCCGCGCATGCCTTGGATGCGTTCCCAATTCAATCCATTTGAAAGACCGACGAGATGAACAAAGCTGAAAATACAGCGATCAGCTTTTTCGAAAAGAACCTGACGTATTGGGTCGCCCTTTGCATGGTGACCGGCGTGCTGATCGGTAAGTTCCTGCCCGCGATTCCCGAGTTTTTGGCAAAGTTCGAGTACGCCAACGTTTCGATCCCGATCGCATTCCTGATCTGGTTGATGATCTACCCGATGATGATGAAGGTCGACTTCGCCAGCATCAAAAATGTGGGCAAAAACCCCAAAGGATTGTTTGTTACCTGGATCGTCAACTGGCTGATCAAGCCATTCACGATGTTCGGGATCGCCGCGTTCTTTTTCTATGTGGTGTTCAAACCATGGATCTCACCCGAACTGGCGAAAGACTACTTGGCTGGCGCAGTCCTGCTGGGTTCTGCCCCGTGCACGGCAATGGTTTTTGTCTGGAGTCACCTGACTCGCGGCAACCCCGCCTACACGGTCGTTCAAGTCGCGACCAATGACCTCATCATCTTGGTTGCCTTCACTCCGATCGTGGCACTTTTGCTGGGTATCGGTGGGATCACCATCCCTTGGATGACTCTAATCATCTCGGTGGTTCTGTTTGTCGTGGTTCCACTAGCGGGCGGAGTCCTGACTCGCAACTTGGTGATACGATCCAAAGGCGAGGAGTACTTCCAAAACGCTTTCCTGCCCAAGTTCAACCACATCACCATTGCGGGCCTGCTGCTGACATTGGTGCTGATCTTCTCGTTCCAAGGGGAAGTGATCCTGAACAACCCACTGCACATCTTGTTGATCGCGATTCCGCTGATCATTCAGACGGTGCTGATTTTTTTCCTCGCGTATGGCGTCTGCTACAAACTGCATTGCCGTCACAGCATTGCCGCTCCAGCGGGCATGATCGGTGCATCGAACTTCTTTGAGCTTTCCGTGGCTGTGGCGATCACGCTGTTCGGTGCGTCCTCCCCGGTGGTGCTGGCCACGATCGTGGGAGTCCTCGTGGAGGTGCCCGTGATGCTAGCCCTGGTCGCCTACGCCAATCGAACGAGCCCATCGTTTGCTAAATTCGAACCGTAGCCACATTGGAAATGCCCGCGCTGAACGTTCCCGTCTTCGCCGGGATGGAATTCCCTCACAAGGTGTTCATTTGATTGTGTGCCGACTGACAACAACACGCCGATGGGTGCTGGCCCCGATCGGCGTCTGATCAACCGCCAGCAACGCAGTACGGCACTTCGAATCAACAGTTCGTCAGCGAACTGAGGCACTAAGGTCCGAATGAGTCAGTCGACTGAGCCCCTGAAGGCCCATTGGTGGTTCACGCTGCCAAGGGATGACGGCGACTCGATCAGCCTGAACTTCGCTGACTTCACGCAGGTATAGCTGCTCATGTGATTGCCGTTGTTTCATCAAC
Source organism: Rhodopirellula sp. JB055 (assembly GCF_043100905.1). NCBI lineage: Bacteria > Pseudomonadati > Planctomycetota > Planctomycetia > Pirellulales > Pirellulaceae > Rhodopirellula > Rhodopirellula sp. JB055. The sequence goes on from NZ_JBICHO010000586.1 coordinate 9,635, forward strand.
GGATCGGTCAGGGGCAGCGGCGCCAGCACTTGATTGACCACCCATGCGTAAGGCTCAATCTCAGCTCGTCGCAGATCTCGCTGAAGCGATGCGGCTTCATGCACCGGCGTCGATTCAGGCAGCGTCACGATCAACACTCGCGTGAACTCGGGATCACGGAGTCGTGGCAGCAGGTTCTCCACGGCCTCCGGCATCTCACTGGTTTGCCGCGTGAGTTCGCGATGATAGGCCAACGCGGAATCCAGCAACAACACCGTGTGCCCCGTGGGAGCTGTGTCGAGCACAACAAACTGGTTGGTTCCGCTGGCAACGGCATCCGCAAACGCGCGGAAGACAGCAATCTCTTCCGTGCAAGGCGATCGCAGATCTTCTTCCAAGAGTGCCTTGCCTTGTTCGTCGAGGTCTTTGCCCGCCTTGCCCAACACCACGGCCGAATACTTGGCAGTTTCCGCTTCTGGATCAATGCGACTGACCGACAGGTTTGGAAGGCGTTCGTCGTTCATCGCCGCTGCAAGGTGAGCCGCCGGATCAGTCGTGGACAGATGAACGTCGTATCCGCGTTCCGCAATGGCCACCGCAACAGCCGCAGCAACAGTGGTCTTGCCAACACCACCTTTGCCCATCGCCAAAATGACCCCGTGCCCGGGTGCAACCAGATCATCGATCAACTCAGACAGCATCGGCAACTCATTCGTCGGATCAGCCCCTTCGCCGGTCGCATCGGTCACCGCAGCAGAATCGCTCGTCCCAAGCAAACGCAGGGAATCGATCCCGATC
>NZ_JBICHO010000587.1:0-20229 GCF_043100905.1 Rhodopirellula sp. JB055
TGGCCGAGATCTTGCAGCAAAGCTGGCAAGTTCACCAATCAGGTAACGTGGACGCCGCGATGCAAATGTATCGCGGCGTTTTGCGTCAGGTACCCCAATCTGCCGATGCCTGGGTCTACCTGGGCATTGCGCAGTTCGACAAACGAGATTTCACCGGTGCAGTGGACTCGTACCAAAAAGCGATCGGCCTGCGTTCCAATTTCCCGATCGCATGGAACAACCTCGGCAACGCCTTCCGAATGCTCGGTGAAGTCGACCAAGCTGAAGAAAGCTTTGCCAAAGCACTTCAGTTGCAACCGGGGTATCTTTCCGCGATCAAGAACCGCGGCACACTTTGGATCTGGAACGGTGAAATCGAACGCGGCCTGAAGTGGTACGAAGAAGGATTGGCCATCCAGCCCGACAACGCCGAACTGCATCGCAACTTGGGTGTGATCTCGCTGTTGCTGGGTGACTACGACCGTGGCTGGAATGAATACCGATGGCGTTGGCGAATGCCCGGTGTCGGACGCCCCGCCATCTCGGGTCACCTGCAGACCGCTGGCGGACATGTGCCGGTTTGGTCCGGCCAACCGCTGAACGGAAAAACCGTCCTGATCTATCCCGAACAGGGACTCGGCGATGCAATTCATTTTCTCCGCGTTGCTGCGGCGCTTGCGCAAGATGGCGCTCGCGTCATGGTGGTTTGCCCGCCGAAGTTGATCCCGTTGTTTTCGTCCGCCGTCGGAACATCGGGATTGGGAATCGATCGTTTGATCCCAGACATTGACGCTCAATCGGCTTCGATGAGCCTGCCAGCAGGGGCGACGTTTGATTTCCAAGGATCATTCCTCGAAGTGCTGGACGGTTTGTATCAACGCGATGGCAAGCTGTATGACGGCGCCGATTTGTTTCAAGAAACAGAATCCGGGAGATACTCGGGCTACCTGAGCGTTCCCAATGCAACAATTCACTACTGGGAAAACTACCTTCAGCCGTTGAAACAACCCGGCGAGAAACTGATTGGACTCAATTGGCAGGGCAACCCGGAACATCACGCCGATGTTTATCGCAGCGTTCCCTTGGAAACCTTCCGGCCGTTGATTGAAACCCCCGGCCTGAGAACCATCAGCCTGCAATTTGGTCACGGATCGGAACAACTCAACCAAAGCGAACTGGGGAATTCGATTCACCGTCTGCCAGACAACATCGACCAATCCGGCGGACAATTCGTGGACACCGCCGCCGTGCTCTGCAACTTGGACGTCTTGGTCACCACCGACACCGCCATTGCCCACTTGGCGGGATCGCTTGGTGTCCGCACGATATTGCTGCTGGGAAAAGTTCCCGATTGGCGTTGGCTCCGAACGGGGGAAGAGACCGGTTGGTACCCCAGTGTTGAAATCGTTCGCCAGACCGAACTCGGTGATTGGAAACCGTGCATCCAGGCGGCCCTGTCGAAACTCGCATGACTTCTGTTCCACTTCACAACATGAATCTTCCACGTCACGTCGCGATCATCATGGACGGCAATGGCCGTTGGGCGCAAGCGCGCGATTTGCCTCGCATCGAAGGGCACCGGCGGGGCGTGACGACGGTGCGAACGGTCACCGAAATGGCCAGCGAGCTCAAGCTCGACGCGTTGACGCTGTATTGTCTGTCGAGCGAAAACTGGAAGCGTCCGCAGGCGGAACTCGACTTCTTGATGCATCTGCTTCAGCAATATTTGGTCGAGGAACGACGAACCATCCGCGATCAGAACATGCGTTTGCGATTCATTGGGCGACGCGATCGTCTCAGTGAAGAAGTCCTCAAAGAAATCGCGAAGACGCAGGCGGTGAGCGAGAACAATACCGGAACCGAACTGGTGCTGGCGGTTGATTACGGTGGTCGCGACGAGCTCACACGCATGGCTCGCAGCCTCGCTCAGCGGGTCCAAAGCGGCGAACGATCGCTCGACGAGATCACAGAGTCACTGGTGGACGAATCGCTGGACACAGCGGGACTGCCCGACGTCGATTTGATGATCCGCACCGGCGGGGACATTCGAATCAGCAATTATTTGCTGTGGCAAATCAGTTACGCTGAGTTGTACTTCACGCCAAAATGCTGGCCGGAATTTGAGCGAGACGACTTCCAGGCAGCTTTGGATGAATTTGCCGGCCGACAACGCCGCTTTGGCGGGCTAAACGTGGGCGCCTGATCGACTTCCCGACCCAATCTTCTGCCTCGTGGGTATGATAGAGAAGGTGCTTTTCTCACTCCGTTTTCTTTCATTCTTTCATGCCTCGCAGTCGTCTCGGTCCGCTCGCCATTGAATCCCCGCTGGGTCCCAACCCATCGGCGAGGGATGCGCGTGTGTGGCGTGCCGTGCACATCAAGATGCGAAAGGCGGTGGCCGTTCGCGTGTTCCAAATGCCGTTTGGCGGAACCTTGGAATCGCGACAAGCCTTTGCAGAAGAATGGGATCACCTGAAACAACTCGATCATCCCGCGATCGTGAAATGCTACGGCGGCGGTTTCGAAGAGTCAGAAGCCTACCTGGCCCATGAATTGGTCGAAGGCCCGACTCTGGCGGAAGAGATTCAACGTCGCGGTCGATTGCCTTGGGAATCGGTTTTGGAGTTGGCAGAACCGCTGATCGATGCGTTGATGTATCTGCACGATCGCGACATTGTGCACGGGAGAATCACGCCCGACAAAGTCATCATCGCTGGCTTGAGCCCTGTGCTGATCGACGTTCGCGAAGTTGATGGAACGCCACCGTTCCGCAGCGGCCCGTACCACGTCTCACGCCCGCCTTCGATCGATCAATTGATGCGGTCGGCTCCCGAAGCCCCCACGCAAAACGATCCGGTCACGCCCCGTACCGATCTTTATTTGTTTGGTGCGTTGCTTTACGAAGCGCTCACGGGTACTCCGCCGATCACGGGGTCCACCGTCCAAGAAGTCACCAGCAACCTGAATTATCAATCCCCCACCTCCGTGGCGTCCACCGTGATGGAATGCCCCGTGTGGATGGATCGTCTGGTGATGCAGTTGCTTAACAAGGATCCTGGTCAACGCCCAGTGTCCGCCGCCGCGGTCAAATTGCAGTTGGCCGAAGTTCGCAAACGCGCGATGTCTCGCAGTGGTGTCGCCGAACATGCCTCCAGTGGGTTCAGCCCGTTGTCGGTGACCGACGATGCGGATCGCAAGGAAGCCCGCAAGTTGCTAGGGCGGAATGAAGTCACCGCTGACATCGATGCCATTCCCGATGCGACTCCTTGGCATGACCAAGCGTTGGTTCTGATTCCCATTCTGGCTTTGCTGGTGGGGATGTTGGTTTGGGTCGCTTGGCCGCTGAACGAAGCCAAAATGCGAAGCGAGGCAGAACAGCTATTGGCCGAAGACACTCGGTCATCGATGTCGCAGGCTCGCATCAGTTACCTCGAACCGATGTTGGCCCAGTTCCCCGATGGAGAACATGCTGAATGGGCTTCGGAGCAAATTGATCGCGTCCGCATGATCGAAGCCGAGCATGCATTGACCGTCAAAATGAACCGCAACCTGCCGCTACAGAATGAAGCGGAGCGGCTGGTGGCCGAAGCCATGCGATACGAAACCTTTGGCGACAACGCGACCGCCGTCGACAAATATCAATCGATGATCACGGTGCTCGGTGATGACGAACAATACAAGCCTTTGGTCAACTTGGCCCGCAGCCGAATCGCTCGCATCTCGCAGGCCGACACCGACCAAACCGAAGCCGCCCGGATCATCACGAATCGTTTGAAAGAAGCCGACCGATTGTTCCTCGAAGGACGAACCATCGCCGCCCGAAAGATTTGGTACAGCATTGAAGAGTTGTACGGATCCAATGCGGCGGTCGAGCCGCTTGTATCCACCGCACAAAACCGATTGTCAGAAACCTCCGCCGGTTCCGCCGTCGAACAGCTTCCTTAGCGAGATCGCCTGGATGAATACTGCCGACGCGAATCGGGATCTGCCATCTTCCCAGGAAGAGGATGAGCGGACAGAGCGGGGCCCCAACCATGCCCCAAGCACTTTCTATCGATCCGTCGTGATTCAACCCGGCACGGTTGCTCCGCGGTATTGGAACGGCACATGCGCCGATGATGCGACGCAGTGGTCCAATCGCCCGGTCGCGACCCTGGCGGTCCTGTTCTTTGTGACCGGAGCCTTTGGAATCCCGCTATTATGGCGTCATCCAAACTTCTCATCCTGGCAACGTGTCTTTTGGTCCGTTGCCGTGCTGATCTACACCGTCGCACTCTTTGCAGGAGTCGGCATGTTGGTCCTGCACACGCTCGACCCCGCCCGAGGTAGCTGACTGATGTGGCAAGCGTGGTACGAATACAAAATCGACTACGCTCTGTTCACCATCGTGTTCTTGGCGGGCCACGCTTACGTTCTTTCGCGCATTCGCCGCGCCATGCCTCCCGCCTCATCCATGCATTCTGATGCGGCCGATCCCGCCCCCGTGGGCTCGGGTCTGCGGGCGAGATTGTCATTCTGCATTCTCTCTTTCTTGCTGATCGGTGGGTTCCTGGCCGTCGAAACCGGCGACCGCATTCAACGATCTCGACTCCGTCAACAAGTCTTTGGCATCGCCCCTACTTACGCCGCCGAATTGCAACAGCTCGGGCACGCGAAAATCAGCGAAGCGACCTCGCCGAACGATCCTGTTTACCTGCGTATGATTGACGCTCAGAAACGGTGGCTGTCAGTCAATCCGCAGATCACCGATATCTACACGATGCGTCACCTCAGCGAATCGGAACGGGACCTGCATCCGCCACAACAACAGGGCAATCGAACTCGTCTGCCCTTCAATATCATCATCGACTCCGAGACCGACTACAGCGGCGACGGAAAAATCGAAGGAGTCCGGGAAGAGCGAACTGAAATAGGCGAAATCTTCTACGACAGCAGCGTGGAGCAAATCGAACAAGCCTTCCGCGGAAAAACAACCTTCGCCGACCAACCCAGCCAAGACCGTTGGGGCACCTGGGTTTCCGCTTACGCCCCGATGTTTGATTCTGAGGGCAATGTCGAAGCCTTGGTGGGAGTCGACTTCCCGTCCACGCATTACATCCACTCGATCATCGTCACGCGTCTCATCGTGATGGGAATGACCGCTGCTCTCATCGCATTGTTCCTCGGCGCAGTCACCAGCATCGGGATGCTTAAAGCCGGCATTGCAGCCCAACAACGCAATCACGCGTTGCTCCAAGTCCAACGCGATTTGGCGACCCAAGCTGCCTCTCAAGCGCGACAAGCGGCCACCACGACAATCCAGTTTTTGGCCAACATGAGCCATGAAATCCGGACTCCCATGCTCGGAATCCTTGGCACCACGGAACTGATGACCCGCAGTTCGCTCGATGACAAGCAGCGACATTACATGCACATGATTCAAACATCAGCGAAAGGCTTGCTGACCGTGCTCAATGACATCCTTGATTTTTCAAAAGTTGATTCCGGTCAAATGACGCTGGAATCGGTGCCGTTCGAACTGAAGGATCTTCTCAGCCAAACCATGCATGCGGTGGTCAACCTGAAAGGCGAGAACGTCGAACTCAGGTTCCAACCTCCCGTTGGCGTGCCAGAAATCATCATTGGCGATCCCACCCGTCTCCGCCAAGTCCTGATCAATTTGGTTGGCAATGCCTTGAAGTTCACCGATCAGGGCTGCGTCACCGTGACCATCGAAAACGAGTCCCAAGATGCTACCACCTTGGACACTTCCGATACCCAAGGGTCGCGAATTGTCTTCAACATCACCGACACGGGCATCGGGATGACAGCACAACAACGCGCCAACATCTTCGACGCATTCACCCAAGGAGACGCTTCCACGACACGGCGTTTCGGTGGAACCGGGCTGGGGTTATCGATCAGCTCGCAATTGGTGGAGCTGATGGGTGGGCATCTTCAAGTCAGCAGCGAACCGGAAAAAGGCAGCAACTTTCGTTTTGACATCCCGTTGCGAACCCCGGACGGCTCGACGCAGCATGTGACCGAACGGTCCCTGTCTCCCGATCAACCAACCGATTCCTTTGGACGTTGTGAACGCCCGTTGAAATTGTTGTTGGTCGAGGACGGAGCCATCAACCGAACCGTCGCCGAAACCATGTTGCAATCACGCGGGCACCAAGTCACATCGGTTTCCAATGCCAAAACGGCGATTGAACAACTGCGATCGTATCCGTTCGACCTGGTACTGATGGACGTGCAGATGCCGGAGATCGATGGTTTGACGGCGACTCGAATCATTCGCAACGACTTGCCCGCGCCAGCCTGCGACGTTCCCATCATTGCGTTGACCGCCCACGCCATGCGAGAAGACCGCCAACGTTGCTTGGATGCAGGAATGAATGAATGCTTGACCAAACCCTACCCGCCAGAATTGCTGTTTGAGACGATCGAATCACCCGCATTCCATCGTGAAAAGGATCACGACGACTTGCTTTCGACAACGCGTGCTGCGCCCAATCGATCCGCGTCTCTGGATCGCGAGATCATTTTTCAGAATGTCGGTGGTGATCTCCGACTTCTTGAGATGTTGTCTCAGACGGTCTCCAACGAATTGCCGTCCCAAATTGAGCGTCTGAATCAGGCCATCGATGCAGGCGATTCGGACCAGGTTGCTCGGGCCGCACACACGTTGAAAGGCACGGCGGCGGCCATCGGAGCCACCCGAGCGCGAGAAATCGCTGACAGCATGGAAACCTTTTCTCTCGCAGAGACGTCTGTAAAGGAAGGGGCACATGATCTAGACAACCAGAGAAAAGCACTCGTCAGTGCTTTCGAATCGGCTCAAACTGAACTGCAGACACTTTTGCGTTCTTCTTCCGGAAACGGCCAACCCGGAAACGAAACACCATGAAATTGTTGATCGCGGACGACAACCCAGTTTGGCGCAACCTGATTTCGGCAGCCGTCGAAAACTGGGGCTACCAGATCGAACTGGCTTCCGATGGCAACGAAGCGTACCAACTCTTGCGGTCGGAAGACCCACCGCGATTGGCATTGCTGGATTGGTTGATGCCTGGCATGGAAGGGGTCGAAATTTGTCGCCGAATCAAGCAGGATCCTGAGCACCCTTTCACCTACATCATTCTGCTGAGCAGCCGCGACCGCGACGAAGACATGATCCAAGGGTTGGACGCGGGAGCCGATGACTACCTGACCAAACCAATCGTGGCACCGCTGTTAAAAAGTCGCTTGGCAGCCGCGCGCCGAATCATCAAAGCCGTGCCGCCAATGAAATGGACGAAGCCGCAAATCGATGGCTTTGATGTCGAAAACCTGATCGGACGAGGCGCCTTCGCCACCGTTTGGAAAGGTGTGCATCGAGCTTCTGGTAGACCTGCCGCAATCAAGATCATTCGTGCGGACTTGGCCACCGACCTCGTCTTTGAACGGTTCGCCCGCGAAATTCAGGTGATGCGTAAAATGAATCATCCTGGGATCGCCACCATCTACGCCAGCCACCTGGAACGTGACTTGGCCTACTATGTGATGGAACTGATCGAAGGCGAATCGTTAGCGAATCACATCGCCTCAGAATCACCGCGAGCCACCCGAATCATTGAGATGATTGCATCGGTTTGTGACGCGTTGCAACACGCTCACGACCACGGCGTGATTCACCGCGACGTCAAGCCGTCTAACATCATGGTCGGGCCGGACGGACACCCCAAGCTGGTCGACTTTGGATTGAGCAAATCCATGTTTCGAACGAAGCTTCCCGCTTCCAACAGCAGCACGCACGATGGGGCGGTCCTCGGAACACCGCTCTACATGTCACCCGAACAAGCTCGTGGAGACGCCGAAAGCGTGGATCACCGGTCGGACCTTTACTCCGTCGCGACGATCCTCTATCTGTTTCTTCTGCGCGAGCATCCACACGATGCCCTGTCGCTCAGCCGTGAAGAAACCATTGATGCCATCGCAAACACGGATCCACGACCCGCGACGGAAATCAATCCAAAATTCAACCCGAAACTCGAAGCCATTCTGTCGCGATGCCTGTCCGACGATCCCGAAGAGCGACCGCAATCCGCCGGGCAACTGGCGCGAGAACTTCGCGAATTTCTGAACACTCGCGCCGCGACGCGTCCTCCAAATTCTTGATCTCTCATGCCTCGACTGGATGACCGCCTGAAATTGGTGGCGGCTCAAATTGAGAGGTCCATCCACGCTGACATCGGTTCCGACCATGGACACTTGCTCGCCGCTTTGCTGGCATCCGGCAGAATCCGGCGTGGCATCGCGGTTGAAAACAAACTGCAACCCTACCGAAATTCAACGGCTACCTTGTCAGCTTTGAACGCGGAAGTCCGATTGGGCGACGGCCTGGAGGTCCTCCACGAAAAAGAAGTCGAATCGCTCAGCATCTGCGGAATGGGCGGGCAATCCATTGTTCAGATTCTCAGCCAACATCCCGAACGATTGCCGGACGAGATGATCTTGCAACCCAACAAAGCGATCGATCTGGTCCGGCGATGGGCACTCAATCATGGCTACTGGTTGATCGACGAACAGAGCACATCGGGCTCGCGTCGCTTTGAGGTCCTGCGGCTGCAACGATCCACCGCGATTCCCGATCCAATCTATCAACGCCTCGAAACAATCCACCTGAATGAATCGCTGGGTTTGATCTTTGGACCTTGGTTTCTACTGCGAAGAGACGAGGACCTGCGACAACGTCTGACCGCCGAACAAACGTACCTTCAATCCAAACCAAAACTGACCGCCGCAAGTCGCGAGCGGATGAAGGCGATCGAGCAAGTGCTCTGCAACGTTCACTTCCGAAGTCGGTAACCGATCTCACCAAGCTTTTGCCGGACCCGGTCGACGTGGTCGCCTTGCAACTCGATCAGATCATCGGCCTTCTTCACGGTCCCGCCTGCGCCGCACACAGATTGCAGCTTTCCAAGTAGATCAGGCAGATCGTTGGCACGCGACGTCAAACCTTCGACCAAGGTCACCGTGCGACCACCTTTGCGGCGATCCAATCGAACGCGAGCCGTTTGCTTTTCCGGTGGCAGCCGATCCGCTTCCCGCTGCTTCTCAGCCTCGGCTTCCGCCCTCTGCGCCGGCGTGCATTGACACTCGGATTCCTGTTGACCGCATAAATCGCAGGTCGGCGGGATATCAAACGGGGTTCCCGCGAAGAGACGCGTCATGACGTCGGTGGGGGCAATAGGGTCGAATCAATGATTCACGAGCGACCGCTTTCGAGCGGCCATCGGATGTCGTGAGAACGGTTGATGATGATCCATCCCCACGAGATTCAATTCAATCCCTTCCCGAGCAAATTCACCCTCGAGTTCATGCAATTTTTCCATCACGCTGTGATCGATCAAGTGAACATCGCTGAAATCGACCGTGCAGTTCTTGCCTTGCTTCAAACTTCTTTCCACCACTCGGCGGCGGAACCCGATCCAGTTGCTGAATACCGCTGACTCAGTGGCATGAACATTGACTTCAGTTTCCGACGATTCATCGAATTCCAGTGCCGGCACAAACAGCGACCGAAGGGGGACACCATTGAACATGTGAATCGCGAATTTGGTCGCGATCCCGATCGCGATGCCAATCAACAAGTCGGTGGCCAATACAGCGATCATGGTCGTCGCGAAGATGATCAATTGCTCACGCCCAACGCGGTACACGCTTCGGAATTCACTGGGCGAGGCCAAACGAAACCCGGTGAAAACCAGCATCGCTGCCAACGCGGCCCGAGGAATGTTGTGAATCAATCCCGGCAACAAGGCGACAAACCCAAGTAGAAAAACACCATGCCACATATTCGCGAAACGCGTCTTCGCTTCATTGTCGATGTTGGCTTTGCTACGAACGATCTCTGAGATCATCGGCAAACCTCCAATCATCGAAACGAGTGCGTTGCCGACACCGACTGCCCACAAGTCTCGATCCAAGTTGGTCTTTCGTTTGTACGGGTCCAACATGTCGACCGCTTTGGCACTGAGCAACGATTCCAGCGAACCGATCAACGCGAACATCAACACCCAACCCAATGCAGCGGGCAGCGTTTCGCTATTGAGAAACACGCCAAAGTCAGGAAACGTGATTGCACCAAACAAATTGAAGGGCACCGTTACCAAATCGTTTTCACCCACCGTGTATTCATTGCCCATCAAGGTGTAGGTGTGATCACTGGCTAAGTTCATTGCCATTCCCATCGGAATGGCGACCAACAAGACCACCAACGGCCCTGGAACTTTGTCAATCCAACCACCGCTCGTGCGGCTCTTCCAAAACGCCAACCCAAACAAGATCAACAAAGAAACACCACCGATCAACGCAATTTCAGGATTCGCGTTCATCAACAAGTGCGGCAACTCAAGCAGAATCTCGAGCGGTTCCCCGGTCGCGGACTGCCCAACAACGATGGGCAATTGCTTGACCATGATGATGACGCCGATCGCCGCCAACATGCCGTGCACGGCCGCGGTGGGAAAGAAATCGCCGAGGATTCCAGCTCGCAACAACCCAAAGGCGATCTGGACCACACCGGCCACGACGCCAACTGCGAGCGCCATTTTGTAAGCTTGCATGTCCGCCACCGGATCCACGCCGGCTGTGTAGCCAAAGCTATTCACGGCACCGAGCACGATCACAATCATCCCGGCGGCAGGGCCTTTGATGGTCAGTTCGCTGTTGCTCAGGAACGTTGTCAGCACCGACCCCACAATGGCAGTGAACACACCGGCGATGGCTGGAAAACCGGATGCCAGTGAGATCCCCAAACACAGCGGCAGGGCGATCAGGAACACCAAACCACCGGCAATCAGGTCGTCTTTGAAATAACGCTTGAAGCCACTGAGATCGCCGCGTGGCGGCTCGTCGGTGTTGGTGACGTTGGGTTCCGTGGGTGCGTTCATATTGGAATCGGCATCGCAAAATGAGTGAAATCCATTGCCGCCGTAGCGGACTGCCCACCCAAGAGCACGCACCGTACCAAGTCGGTTTCAGACCCAGCCCAGACCGCATCCGGTCATCTGTTTTGGTCGCAAATCACGGCCCCAAACCGAGACAGATTTTCTGTAAAAACACGTGATCTGCCGCGTCACTGACACTCCCACTGCAGGAAAGTGCAAGCGTTTGCGTGAACCATGCAAAGATTTGCAGGCCTAGTGCAAACCGTAGCGTCCCATTTTGTAGTGCAGCGTCCGAACGCTCACCCCAAGCCGTTTGGCAGTGTTTTCGCGATGGAAATCGCATTCCGCCAACACCGCTGAAATCATCTCTCGTTCACAAGCTTCCACCGCTTCGCTCAGGGAAGCGGGCAGCACGTTGGTCCCGCTGCCGGGAATCGCAGGCTGCAGGTCCGCCGGCAATTCATGAGAATCGATCACGTCCCCCGTGTGCGTGACCACCAACCGCTCGACCAAATTGCGAAGCTGACGAACGTTCCCTGGCCACTGGGCACCCACCAGGACCCGCATCGCATCGGGAGCAATTTGCTTCATCGGCCGACCGTGTCGGGAGCAAAAATGTTGCAAGAAATGCTCGATGAGCAACGGGATGTCATCGCGGCGTTGGCGAAGCGAAGGCACTTCGATCGGAATCACGTTCAACCGATAATAAAGGTCTTCGCGAAAGGTGCCGTCTTGGATCAGTTCCGGTACCGATTTGTTGGTCGCAGACACCACTCGGACATCCGTTTCCAACAGGGTTTCCCCACCGACCCGAGTGAACCGACGTGATTCCAACACCCGCAGCAAATCGACTTGGCTTTTCGCGGACATCTCGGTGACTTCATCCAAGAATAGCGTTCCGCCGGCCGCCTGTTCAAAGCACCCTGGTTTTTGTCGCGAGGCGCCGCTGAAGGACCCCTTCTCGTGACCAAACAACTCACTTTCGAGCAGCGTTTCGGGCATCGCGCCCAAGTTGACAGCCACGAATGGGCCACCACTGCGGTCGCTCAGATCATGCAGTGCTCGAGCGACAAGTTCTTTTCCCGAGCCGCTTTCCCCTTGGATCATCACGGTGGCTTCCGTCGCGGCGACTTGCCGAATTTGGTGAAAGACATCCTGCATTGCCGCGCACTGACCAATGATATTGGACAGTTCTCCCGCGTCGGCCAATCGAGTTCGCAGTGATTGATTTTCCTGACGCAGCTCTCGGTGCTCACGCGCTTTGCGGACCTGCTGCCGGACCAAGTTCAAATCCAATGGTTTGGAAATGAAATCGAAAGCGCCGGCTCGCATGGCATCCACCGCGGTTTCGACCGTTCCGTGCGCAGTGATCACGATCACCGACACTTCCGGATCGAGGTGCCGCATTCGACCGAGCAGTTCGATTCCATCCATGCCTCCACCCAATCGAACATCCGCGATCACCAATTGGAAATGGCCCGCTTCGAACTTTGCCAAACCAGTTTCGGCGTCCACTGCGGTTTCGATCCGGTCCGCTTCATTGACCAATCCTTTTTCCAAACCCGATCGAATGTTGGGTTCGTCATCGACGATCAATACGGAAAATTCGCTGCGGTTCATGCTGGTTGACTCATGGGAAGAAGGACCGTGAACTCGGTTCCTTGGACTGAATGGTCAGCGTCGGATGCGTCGCTCTCGATCACCCGAAAATCAATGCTTCCATCGTGTTGACGGACGATCTTGTCACACAAAGCCAACCCCATTCCAGTACCATTGCTGCGGGTTGTGAAGTACGGATCAAAGATACGTGACCTGATTTCCTCGGGAATCCCGTTGCCTTCATCACGGACGTCAATCCGAACGAAATCATCTTGGCGACTGAGCCGGAAGGTGAGCTTTCCTCCATCGGTCATCGCAGCCATCCCATTGAGTGCCAAGTTCAAAAGGACCTGTTCCAAACCGACCGAGTCACCCTGGATCAAACCCACCATTTCAACCGGAAGTTGAACGTCCAACTGCACCGATTGTTGCTCGGCTTGTGGACGCAGCAACCGCACCAATCGTTCGACCAATATCGCCACATCCACTGAAGTACGGCCGATTTGATTGGTCGACGCGTAGTTCCGGAACCCATCCAAAACGTCGTTGATGCGATGAACTTCGGTGTGCAAAACATCCAACAACTCATCGACTTCCGCATCCTTGGTGGTGACCTCTAGCCGCTCACACAACAATTGAATGTGCAGCGACAGGGCACTCAGCGGGTTCTTGATCTCATGCTGCAATCCCGCGGCGAGCGAGCCAAGTCCCATGTAACGTTCCATCCGGCGGAGGCGTTCTTCGATCAATTCCTTTTCGGAAACATCCCGCACGTGGAGCACGGTGCCAATTTCCTCGCCACGTCGATTTCGAAGCAAAGTGCATCCCGCTCGCAGTGTTTGCCGGAACCCTTGGTTGTCGAGGGTGTAGTCACGGTCGCGAATCGGATGGTGGTATGTTGCGACCTCGTCGCGAATTTCTGCGAGCAAAGCATGCCGCTTACCGAGTGATTCCAACGTCCGGCCCAGATGCTCTTCGGTGCAATCGACCAATTGCATTCCGCTGGGGTTGATGCTGGTCATCCGGCCATTTCGATCCGTCGTGATGACCCCGGCGTCCATGCTGGCCAGCACGTCCGTGGAGTAGACTTTGACATCTTCCAACGTCCGTTCGCTGCTGAGGTAACCGCGGACAAGCCAAGCGAGGGCGATTGCCGTTCCGATGACGTTCAATCCCAGCAACACGGCCAACCCGCCCTGCAAACTCAGTTCGCCGGATAATTCGCGGGCGGCTTCGAGATCACTTTTTGGCAAGTGCTCGGTCAGCTTGGCAAAGATTTCCTGCTCGTGTTGGGCGTGATACATCATCACCGCCGTGACCGCGAACGCCGTCAGGCTCAACAACGCCAGGACCGCAGCAAATCGCCGGACGCTGGGGCCATCGTGATTGTCAAACATCTGGATTGGGTGGTTGGAGGGACAGGTTCATTGCGGTGCCTGTGCAAGGTATTGCAGTGCAAGCATGCAAAAAACTGCACGCTGCCCAACGGCATCCAATCTTCTGTGACATGCAATACAGGGCCAAAAACCCTAGCATTTACGCCATGCAAGCTCACCAGTTGCTTTGGTTTTCGTCCACAAACAGCCTTGGCACAACACGTGCTTCCGCAATCCCCTACTGTTTTCATGCACTCAAGCAGATCGCCCCCTAAAGGTGTCAGCCACCTTTCGGCGGCCCATCGCCCTTTGAGCCGCTTCGGCAAAACGGATTTTCATTTGTCTTTATTGCCTCACGCGTTCTGATTCAGCGGGCCGCGCCAAACCGGCCAGATGAAGCTCGCCTGTCCCCACCTCCACATCGATTGCATCCGGCGTGACCACCGACAACCGCGATCAAACGGCTTCCCCCTTCGCAGACTCTGACAACACATCATTGCCGGACGATCTGGCCGCCAACCCGACGCAGACGAAGCCCCCAAGCGACGATGTCGCCCGTGCGATTCTGCACGCCAGGCACTACCTGCCGGCTCAGGGTCCGATCTCGGTCTTCGTTCACCACAACACCCTGCACGCATTCGACGACATGCCGTTTGAGGAAGCCGTGCTGGAGGGCGGCCGCCGATTTGGATGCGAGCCTTATCTGAGCGAAGAACGCTATCACGAGGAACTTGCTCGAGGCCGGATCAGCCGCGAAGACCTTCGCGAAGTCTTGATGGCTGATCTGGAGGAAGACGCAGATAAGTTGGTGGCAACGTTTGGGACTCGATACACATTGC
Organism: Rhodopirellula sp. JB055; assembly: GCF_043100905.1. Lineage (NCBI taxonomy): Bacteria > Pseudomonadati > Planctomycetota > Planctomycetia > Pirellulales > Pirellulaceae > Rhodopirellula > Rhodopirellula sp. JB055. Next base: position 14,710 of record NZ_JBICHO010000587.1, read on the forward strand.
GTTTGTCGATGTTGCAAACAGAGCTTCAGCCGATGCCTGAATCAGACCTGAGCTGGGCGTTGGCTGAAACAGAATTGCTGGATCAGTTTCGAAGCGAGGTCCCGACTCCCTATCGTGAAAAAACAATCACTCAGACTCGCAGTTGGGTGATGCGGCAGTTGGAACCGCTCGCGAAAACCGACCCGAACTCAACCGATTCACCCGCGCAACCTTCGCCCCTTCCCGAATCACTGCTGAAACGATTGCAAGCGGAAGGCGAATCGAAAATCCATCGTTGGAATGACCAACAATGGGAATCGTTCGTCTTGCACGCCTTGTGGGAAGCTTGCCAGCAAGGGGTGGAACAGGCCGATGTGCAGCTGCCAGCGGAAACTCAGATTGCCTCCTTCAACCAATTGATGCTGGGTGAACTGGGAGTCGACCTGAATGTGAAGATTGATGAAGTCCTGATTCGCTTCTGCGGCAGTTTCCTCGACCAGGGTTTTGCTGATTGGGCGCTACCGGAACGCGAAAATGGTTTTGCAAAATCTTTCGCGGACTTGTTTCTAGGTCGGTGGACCATCCGTGCGGACTGGATGGTGGACATCAGCCCGGCTCTGCAAGAAGTTCAGAACAGGGAATGGGATGCGATCGAGAGCATCGCACAATCCCTTGAAAACCTAGGGATCCCAAGCGACGAACGCGAGCGTTTTCTGTCCGAATCTTTGCTCGCGTTGAGAGGTTGGGCGGGCATGATTTGGCAGATGGAAACGAACAGCCCGTTCTTGCCAAACCCGGTCCCGGAAGGTTCTTTGAACGAATACCTGGCCATTCGTTTGATCTTGCTCACGCACGCGGTGAAATATTTCGGCAAGGTTCCTTTTGGCACCCAGGCCACGAACGAGATCTACGGGCTTGCGTTGCAATCGGCGCGATCTCGGTCGACTCCTTCGAAACGTTCACGGACCCACACGATTTTCCAGTTGGCTCAATTGGGCGGCTGGACACCCGAACAATTGCTGAACATGTCCGCCGCTCAGTGGCGATGTTTGATCACGGAGATCGAATCGTTTCCGTCATTGGATCGCCGTCGTTTGTTGCACGCTGCCTACGAGCGTCACTACGCCAAGCAAGCTCTCGATGCGATCGCGATTCACTCTCGTCGCCGGCGAGACCCCGACCAAACGCCTCCGCCTCCAGCGTACGCCGCAATCTTTTGCATTGACGATCGAGAAGAATCGTTCCGGCGGCATTTGGAAGAGGTCGATCCGGAATGCCGGACCGCATCTGCGGCTGGTTTCTTCGCCGTTGCGATGTACTACCAAGGAGCCGACCACGCCGATTTCCGACCACTGTGTCCAGGAATCATCTCCCCCAAACATTATGTGCGTGAAGAACCCTTGTTCTCATCCATGGCGGATGGTGAACGAAGAGCAATTCGCCGACGACGGTTGGGACGGTTCGCCCATCAGATCCATCAGAACTCACGAACTCTGATCGGTGGTTGGGTCACGGGCCTGTTTGGTGCTGTGGCAACGGTCCCCATGGTGGCCCGAATTTTGGCACCGCGTTTGACTTCACAAATCCGTGAGTCGATGGGAAATTTTGTGCGTCCGCCTACAACGGAACTGCACCTCGAACGCTTGGCTTCCGAACCGGGGTCCGAACCGGAATCGATGGGTTACAGCCTGGATGAAATGTCCCAGATCGTCGTTCGGATTCTGGAAGACATCGGAATGGTCAAAGACTTTCCACCGATCATTGTGTTCTTTGGTCATGGCAGCGACAGCCTGAACAACCCTCATGAATCCGCCTACAACTGCGGGGCTTGCAGTGGCGGTCGCGGTGGCCCCAACGCGCGGGCTTTTGCGGTGATGGCAAACGACCCCCGAGTCCGTCGAAGGGTCGCCGAACAAGGGATCGAGTTGCCAGAGGACGTGCGTTTTGTGGGGGCTTACCACAACACGTGCAACGACGATGTGGACTACTACGATTTGGATTTGCTGCCTCGATCGCATCGCGCGTTGTTCCGGCGGATTGAATCCAGCGTCAATGAAACACGAGCGAGAAACGCGCACGAGCGAGCCCGCAGGTTCGAATCCGCGCCGTTGGATCTGACACCACAAGAAGCTCTCGAGCACGTCGAAGAACGCGCGGAAGATTTGTCACAGGCTCGTCCGGAATACAACCATGCGACCAACGCCCTGGTTACCGTTGGCCGTCGCGAATGGTCGCGTGGTTTGTTCTTGGACCGTCGCGCGTTTGTGACCGAATACGACCCTGCGGTGGACGATGAAAACAGCAGCGTGCTCACCCGGATTCTGCAAGCGGCCATTCCCGTGTGCAGTGGTATCAGCTTGGAATACTATTTCTCGACCGTGGATGTGGAGGGATACGGTTGCGGTTCCAAACTGCCGCACAACGTGGCTTCGATGATTGGCGTGATGACGGGAGCCGCCAGTGATTTGCGTCCCGGACTTTCGCAGCAAATGGTCGAAATCCATGAGCCGATGCGAATCCTGTTTGTCATCGAAACCACACCAGAAAAGCTCAGCAAACTGGTTGCCGAAAACGAAGGCATTCGTCGCTTGGTAGAAGGCAACTGGGTCCAAGTCGCAGTCATCGATCCGTCCACGTCCACCATTCAGCGTTATGTCAACGGACACTTCGAACCGCATGTGGTTTCAAGCACCGAGATCCCGACGGTCCAATCGTCGATGCAGTGGTACCGGGGTCAACGCGACCACCTGGGCTTTGCAAGCATTCCAGAAACAAAAATCAAACAACCGATGAAATCATCTGAATCGAACGCCAATCGATCGGGGGCTCTCGCATGAGCACTCTGGATCTTTTCTTTCAAGTGCTGGGGACAATTGTGGTCGCCAGCCCCGTGTTGTTGCTCGCTGTGCTGGGATTGTCTCTGTTGCTGAACCGTCCATTCAGCGAAACCACCACTGTTCGGCTGACACAAACGTCTGTGTTGTTGTCACTGTTACCAGCAATTGCGATTTTGATCTTGATGCTGGCGACCGGTCTTCGAAACATCCCCATTGAGATTGGCAATTGGGTCACGATCCCTGAGCAAGCGTTTCACTTCCATCTGAAATTCACGTTCGATCGTCTGAGCATTCCGTTCTTGATGCTGTCGTGCGTTTTGTGTGGGGTCGTGGGTGAATTCACTCGGCGATACCTGCACCGCGAACAGGGCTTCACTCGGTTCTTTTTGTTCTACGCCATCTTCTATTGTGGGATGGTGCTGTCTTCGTTGGCGGGGACGATTGAGACCCTGTTCGTTGGCTGGGAGATGGTTGGTTTGTCGTCGGCTTTGCTGATCGCTTACTTTCACGAACGCGAAAATCCGGTTCGAAATGGACAACGTGTTTGGACGATTTATCGGCTGTCCGATGCGGCTTTGTTGATTGCCGCGATCACCATGCATCACATGGTTGGCGAAGGTGACTTTGGCGGGTTGATGAATTCCGGGATCTGGCCCGAAGGCACTGCGGCAGTGACGTCATCCCAAGCACTGTTGGTTGGCACGCTGTTGCTGATTGGTGCAGCAGGGAAATCGGCTTTGTTCCCGTTCAGCGGTTGGTTGCCGCGGGCGATGGAAGGTCCCACGCCTTCGAGTGCCATTTTTTATGGGGCGTTGTCCGTGCACCTGGGTGCCTACTTGTTGCTTCGGCTCAGCCCGTTGATCGAGGCGTCCCTCGCATTGCAGATGATGGTGCTGTCACTCGGAGCGATCTCAGCGATCGGGGGCGCGTTGATGTCTCGAGTTCAAAACGACGTCAAAACCTCACTCGCCTTCGCGTCCCTGACTCAAGTAGGGATCATCGTCGTTGAGATTGGATTGGGACTCCGCTACTTAGCGCTGATTCACATCATGGGTCATGCGACATTGCGAACCATGCAATTGCTTCGCGCTCCGACGCTGATTCGTGATTACAACGACTTAGAAAACAAAATCGGTTCGCGTCTTCAGCAACCGTCATGGTCCGGCGTGCGTTGGCTGCCACAGTCACTTCAGCGTTGGTGCTATCGGTTTGGTTTCGACCGCGGTTTCATGGACATCGCCTTGGACCGCTGGGTTGCTGGGCCGTTTTTAAAGTGCTTTCGCACTTGCAACGCCTGGGAACAAAAGGTCACTCGGTTGTTATCGAATGAACCGGAACCAAGCACCGAAGAGGCCTCGCCGGATTCGGTCGACGCGTCATCACAAGACATCTCCACCGCCGCTTAGGAATTCAACCGTTGTCAGAACTGCATTTCCCCTGGATTGAATGCTCGATCCTTGTTCCGCTGCTTGGTGCGTTGTGGTTGCAATGGCGGGGCGATGGCGAACGCGCTTTGCGAGACACGGTCGCGGTGTGCTTCGTCACGTTGTTGCTGACGATGGGAGAGTTGATCGACTTCACCCTGGTCGGCGCCTTTGAAGCCCATGATCACTGGCCGTTTCTGAGCTGGATTTTTCCGCCGGATATCTTCGTCATTGACGAACTGAGTGCTTTCCAATTGCCACTGGCAGCCGTGATTTTCATGGTCATCGTGCTATCGACGCTCCGCACAAAAGCCCCGCGGTTCTCGTTAGAACTGGCCCTGGTATCGGAATCGTTGGTGTTGGCCACGTTCAGTTGTCGAGCCTCGTGGGCATTGATCGTGTTGCTCGTCGCATCAACGATTCCACCGTTCTTGGAATTGCGTCGTCGTGAGCGCTGCTCCCGAATCTATTGCCTGCACATGGGCTTGTTCGCGGGATTGCTTGTCATTGGCTATGGATGGTTGACGATGGTGGACCCCAGTTCTTCCGCCGTTCTCATCCCGGGTGCATTTCTGACAGCAGCCGGACTGCTGCGAAGCGGTATCTTTCCGCTGCATTTGTGGATGACAGATCTCTTTGAAAAAGCGACCTTCGGCACAGCGATTTTGCACACGACTCCGTTGGTCGGCGCCTACGCGGTGATGCGTCTGGTCCTGCCGATCGCTCCTGCGTGGGCACTCCAAAGCATCGCGGTGCTGTCGTTGTTCACGGCCGTGTATGCCGGTGCGATGGCATTGGTGCAATCGGACGCTCGCCGAATGTTTTGTTTCTTGCTGCTGTCGCAGTCGTCTTTGATCTTGGTGGGTCTGGAACTGGTGACACCGATCGGTCTGACCGGTGCGCTGTGCTTGTGGTTGTCGGTTGCAATGTCTTTGACCGGGTTTGGGATCACACTGCGTTGCATCGAAGCCCGCATCTCGCGAATTTCGCTCAATGAGTTCCATGGGCTCTACCCGCAAATGCCGATGCTGGCAGGCTTCTTTTTGCTCACAGGGCTCGCCTCGATTGGGTTCCCCGCGACCGTCGGATTTGTGGGGATGGAGTTGCTGATTGAGGGTGCGGTGGAGGTCTATCCGTTGGTTGGAACCATGGTGGTGATCGCGACCGCGTTCTGTGGCATCGCAGTTCTACTGGCTTACTTTCGTGTCTTCACCGGACGCGAAAATCGGACTGTGATCTCAATGCGAGCTCGGCCTGCAGAGCGTTTCGCGGTTTTGTTG
>NZ_JBICHO010000588.1:0-8064 GCF_043100905.1 Rhodopirellula sp. JB055
GCACGAATTATCCTGCGAATTGATTTTTGCGGCATTTTGCTTCTCCACCCTCGATCCTGATTTCGTTTGATGCAACTTCCCATTCTCCCGCAGAACAACGTGACGGTCGCTACACCGGGCACCGACCCGATGATCGATCCGGAAACGGGCAAACCGCGGGGGCGGTACGCGGTCGTGTCATTGGGGTGCCCGAAGAACCTCGTCGACACCGAACAAATGCTAGGTCGCCTCGACGCCGACGGTTACCGGATGGTCGATTCGGTCGACGGAGCGGACTTCGTTGTGGTCAACACTTGCGGGTTCATCGACTCGGCTCGTGATGAGTCCATGGCCGCGATCGATGAAATGCTGGCACTCAAACGAGACGGCAAACTTCGCAACGTTGTCGTCACAGGATGCTTGGCTGAACGTCAACAAGACAAACTGCTGCAGGCTCGGCCCGACATCGACGCCTTGGTCGGCGTCTTCGGTCGCAACGACATCGTTTCGGTCGTGGATGAACTCTATTCGGGACTGCAAGAACAACGCACGATATTCAAACCTGCCGCGGTCAACCCGCTCAGCGATGCGATGCGTTCGGCCGTCACCCCGCGTCACTTCGCCTACCTCAAGATCAGCGAAGGCTGCGATCGGCTGTGCACGTTCTGTGCGATCCCCAAGATGCGCGGCAAACACTTCAGCAAACCAATCGAACAGATCATCGACGAAGCCAAACGTTTGGGTGACAGCGGCGTTCGCGAAGTGGTCATCGTGGCTCAGGACACGACTTACTATGGCATGGATCGTTACGGCGAACCTCGTCTGAACCAGTTGCTGAAAGAGCTCGACAAAATCGAATCGATCGATTGGATTCGGCTGATGTACTTCTACCCGATGTACATCGACGACGCGTTGATTGACACGTTGGCATCGGCCAAGCGAATTGTGCCCTACATCGACATGCCACTGCAGCACGCCAGCGACAAGATGCTGAAACGCATGGCTCGCAAAACCACGCGTGCACTGCAGACCGACATCGTGCAAAAGCTTCGCTCGCGAATTGATTCGTTGGTGATGCGAACGACAATGATCACGGGATTCCCCGGTGAGACCGAAGAGGACTTCGTCGAACTGATGGACTTCGTTCAGGAATCACGATTTGAAAACCTGGGCGTGTTCACTTACAGCATCGAAGAAGACACACCGGCGGCAAGATTGCCCGACCGAGTCGATCCTGATGTGGCCGCGCGACGTCGTGATGACTTGATGGAACTGCAACAACAAATCGCGTTTGACTGGAACGATTCTCGCGTCGGTGGAACCGAAGATGTTTTGATCGACGCAGAAATGCCTGAACAGGAAGGCGTCTTCATCGGTCGCACCCGAAGTGAAGCACCCGACGTCGATGGGTTGATTTACGTTTCACAAGTGGATCCGGAATCGCCCGTGGAAATCGGTCAAATTCGCCCGTGTGAAATCGTCGCCTCCCAAGGTTACGACCTGGTGGCTGCGGCAACTTGAGTTCGATCGCCCGCTCGTTTTTTTGTTCCCTTTGATTTTGGTCGCCTCATGGCTGGTCCTTCGATCTACAACGTCCCCAATGCTCTGACGACAGCGCGATTTGTGTTGGCGATCGCAGTGATGGCGTTGATTCCATCGGGCATGTACATGGCCGCCATGATCGTGTTTCTGATCGCGGCATCCACCGACTGGATGGACGGTTATTGGGCTCGCAAATACGGGCAAGTCACGAAACTCGGTCGGATCTTCGACCCGTTTGTTGACAAGATCATCATCTGCGGGTCCTTCATCGCCTTGGTCGAAGTCCCCGACAGTCCCGTCGCCGCTTGGATGGCCACGATCGTGATCGCTCGTGAATTGCTGGTCACCAGTTTGCGAGGCATCATCGAAGGTGCCGGAGGCGATTTCTCGGCCAGTTGGCTGGGCAAATGGAAAATGGTGCTGCAATGTGCCGCTGTTGTTGCCGTGCTGCTAACGTACATCGTCGCACCGGTCCCCGTTTGGTTGGGATGGACGACCTGGGCATTGCTCTGGGGCGCCATTGGGCTGACGGTTTACTCCGGCGTGGACTACACACTGATCGCCGCGCGAGTGATGCAGTCCGAAGCCGGCCTGGAAGTCCCAGCCGATCCAACCGTTGTTCCCGGCACCCCCGATTCATCGCAAGCCATGATTCCCGAAAACACGTCGAGCGAAAACAGCTCGAACAAGAACAAGACTTCGTCACGCGATGACAACCGGCGTGCCGTTTCCAACGAACTCCCGACCCAATGAGTTTCGGTTTGGCAACCGCGTCTTGGAAAGCATGTTCGTTCTTCGCGCAGAGCGTCACTGCTGAAACGGCTGATTCGACGGAGTCGACCTCCGCTGGAGAGGTGGCCGTCGAAGCCGCCGAGGTAGTGGAAATGGGCCCGACCGAAATCGCTCTGTCGATTTTGTCGATCCTGATCCTGCTGGCATTCGCGACTTCGTTGTCACGTTGGATCCGGCTCCTTTATCGCGGCTATCGACCGTTTGGTGAAAAAGCCTTCGTCCCGGTCCGCGCCAGGCACCTGCCGTTCTGGTCGGTCATTCACTTTGTGGTCTTCATCGGTGCGTTGATCTTCAGCTCGTCGTTGCTGCAGGGAGCTTTTCAGTTCGCTGGGTGGATCGAACGACCAACGATCACCGACACGGTCGAGCCAACCGATTCCAGTCCCGCTCCAGTCGTTGACTCGGATTCGCCGCAAGACGTTGTCGATGAAGAGGACGAAGCCGATTCTGGGGATGTGAATCCCCTCGAAACGGAGTCAGACAACGTTGAGACCGCTACCGTCGATCCGTCCGAAGCGGCCCCTGCCGAGGCGCTCTCGGTCCCACAATTGGCGCTCAGTTCGCTCGGCATGTTGTCGGCAACGTTGATCACACTCCTGATCCTCTGCCTGAACCATCGCCACGCCATCTCGCGGATTGGGCTGATTCCACAATCCGGTGACGTCGGGCTCGGTTTCCGATCCGCGTTGATGATCTTGCCGCCGACAATGCTGATCATGACCCTGGTCTCGATCATGCAGGAGTATTCGCACCCGGTTCTGGATGCACTTCAACCGGACGAAGCCGATGTCGGTCCCGACTATGGCGTCTTTGCTCTGTTGTTCTTCACGACGGCGCTGGTGACTCCTGTGGTCGAAGAGTTTTGGATCCGCGGTTTGCTGCAAGGCGGATTGCAACGATTGGCCGACTGGCGACGCTCGATCGCAAGAGAATCGTTGGACGCGGCCACCACTTTGAACGAAACGCCCGGAAACGAATTTGCGTTTGGAGTGGAGGACGCGGAGGTCCCCGCGGGCGAAGCGGCACCGATCGCGACCGCTCCGGTGGCATTGAATGCGGACGCCAACGATTGGACGCCCACCGCGATCTGGCCCGTTTTCGCGGCCAGCCTCGTGTTTGCGTTGCTGCATTGGGGGCAGGGCCTCGCACCGATCCCCTTGTTCTTTTTGTCACTGGGGCTGGGGTATCTGTACCGGCAAACCGGTTCGCTGATCCCACCGATCATCGTCCACTTCGTGCTCAACGGACTGACCATGGTGATGACTTTGATCGAGATGTCGCGGGCATGATTTCGCCGTCCACGGACAACTTGATTCGCATTCGCGGTGCCCGGGTTCACAACCTTCGCAACCTCGACGTCGACATCCCTCGCGACGCGATCACGGTCATCTCAGGAGTCTCCGGCAGCGGCAAGAGCTCGCTCGCGTTTGACACTCTGTTCGCCGAAGGCCAGCGGCAATACATCGACAGTTTGTCGACTTACGCCCGGCAATACCTCGACGCGATCCCGCGTCCCGATGTGGACTGGATTGATGGGCTGGCACCGACATTGTCGATCGATCAAAAGAGCGGTTCGCACTCGGCTCGTAGCACCGTCGCCACGATCACCGAGATCTACGACTACCTGCGACTGCTGTACGCGCGTGTGGGTGTTCCTCACTGCGTCGCCTGCGGCAGCACCATCAGCACCCAAACACCTGATCGCATCGTCGCGACCTTGGCGGCGTTGCCCGATCGCACCAAGCTGACTCTGATGAGCCCCATGGTTCGCGGCCGCAAAGGCGCACACGCGGATGTGCTCGAACAAATCGCCGGCCACGGATTGGTGCGTGCTCGCGTCGATGGCGAGATGTATCTGCTCGAAGATGTGCCGCCGCTGGCGGTTCGTAAAAATCACACGATCGAAGCCATCGTCGACCGACTGATCATCAAAGACGGCGTGGACGCTCGCCTGGACGAGTCCACTCGATTGGCACTGCGACTCGCAGGCGGCATGTGTTCGGCCTTGATCGACCGCGGGGATGGCGAACCGGAAACCAAACTGTTCAGCACCTCGATGACCTGTTTGGAGTGTGGTGAAAGCTTTGAAGAGTTGGAACCACGAACGTTCAGCTTCAACAGTCCCTACGGTGCCTGCCCGACTTGCCAAGGCCTTGGCAAAGTTGCCGTCCGAGGCGACAAATCGCACATGGTGACCTGTTCGACCTGTGAGGGCGGGCGATTGAAAGCCGAATCGCTCGCCGTCACGGTTCACGATGTCTCCATCGACGCCCTGTGCCGGATGCCGCTGCCGGACGCACAGTCGTGGATGGAAAACGTTGCCAAGCCACTCGACGCTTTGCAACAAAAAGTCGCCGCTCCGATCCAATCCGAAGTTGTTCGCCGCATCGATTTCTTGCGCCGTGTCGGTGTCGACTACTTAACGCTGGACCGTTCAGCGGAAACGCTCAGCGGCGGCGAAATGCAACGCGTCCGTCTGGCCACCAGCATCGGTAGCGGCCTGGTCGGCGTCTGTTACGTCCTGGACGAACCTTCAATTGGCCTGCATCCCGCCGACCACCACCGGTTGCTCGCCGCGATCAAGGAATTGCAAACTGCCGGCAACACGATCGTGATTGTGGAGCACGATGAAGACACCATCCAAGCCGCGGACCATGTCATCGATATCGGCCCCGGTGCAGGTCGCCATGGCGGCCGGTTGGTCAGTCAAGGCACCGCGGCAGAAGTCGCCGACGACGAATCCAGCCCCACGGGAGCCTACCTGTCCGGACGCTCAAAGATCGGACTGGACCGACCAAGACGCACTCCTCGCAAATCGCATCAGCTGACCCTGACCGGCGCAACGCTGAACAACCTGCAAAACGTCACCGCAAAAATTCCGCTGGGATGTTTGGTCGGGGTCAGCGGTGTTTCTGGTAGCGGCAAGAGCTCACTGATTGTCGACACGCTCTATCCTGCTCTGGCTGCCAAGCTGGAATTGGTCGCCGACCAACCCGGACCACACAAACGGCTGACCGGTGCTCAGCACATCGACAAACTGGTTCCCATCGACCAAACACCGATCGGCCGAACAACGCGAAGTTGCCCCGCCACCTACGCCGGTGTCATGGATCCCATTCGGCAAGTCTACGCGAGCACGCGAGAAGCCAAGACGCTCGGGTTCGCCGCGAATCGATTCAGCTTCAACAGTCCGGCCGGTCGCTGCGACGTCTGCAAAGGCAACGGCTTCGAACGCATCGAGATGAATTTCCTGAGCGATCTTTTGATCGAGTGTTCACGCTGCGGCGGCAAACGTTTCAACCGCCAAACGCTGCAAGTCCGCTTCAAGGGAGCCACGATCGCCGATGTGCTGGGCATGACCATCGACGCGGCCCAAGAGTTCTTTGAAAACGTTCCCAAAGTCCATCATTTACTAACATCGCTCGTCGACGTTGGACTGGGTTATGTGACGCTGGGGCAATCCAGCACCACGCTCAGCGGTGGCGAAGCCCAACGGATTAAACTGGCCACGGAGCTCGCGCGACCGGCAACTGGCAAAACGTTTTACGTGCTCGACGAACCCACGACTGGTTTGCACTTTGCTGATGTCCAGCGACTGCTCGTCGTGCTCGATCGCTTGGTCGAAGCCGGCAACACAGTCCTTGTGATCGAACACCAATCCGATCTGCTGGCAGCCTGCGACTGGCTGCTCGACCTCGGCCCCGGCGGCGGCTCCCAAGGCGGCCACCTGATCGCCGAAGGCCCGCCGGAAACCATCGCCGCCTGCCCCGAATCCGCCACCGGAAAATTCCTGCGGCTGCGATGAGTCTCGAGGTTTCCACCCCGACGTAGGCAAGCCAGCTCCTTCTAGGTCGAATTCGTGGATGACTCCGGAGGAGTCCGCGTCAATAGCTCGGGGCGGGAGCCCCGAGGCTGCTGATGAACCAAATGACATCGCCCCGGATGGGGCCGGCGTGGATTCGATGAGGGGCCGAGAACACTCAGACGGACAGGCAGGAGTGCCTTTTTGTACCCCGCATCTTTTGGGGGTCGCTTGCGTTGGGAATACAGGCGTTTTGACGCCAAACATCTCTTGTCCAAGAACCACTAGTGCTCGATTAGCGGAGATTAGTGTTCCCTTGGCCGCTCTGGCGGAACACTAATCCACTCTGATCGGACACTAATCTTTGGTGTTTCGTGATGTGGCGTATAAAAAGGCTGGAAGCCTATCCCACTAATTGTTCACCTTGTTATTGGACGTTGTGTTCCGTTGGCTCAGCAAAGAGCTTTCCGGGCTCACCTTGAGTGAAACGTCCCTTCGCCAAGTTCAAATCCGAGGTTGCGGGGAGTATTAACGCCGGTAGATACAGGAAATATCATACCGGCTTCGGGCGAGAGGCGTGACCAATTGCCATTCGCATCCAGCTCGGCACTCTCGTCGACAATCGACAAAGATAAATCATCGGCCCACAGACGCCCCCGCCCTTCGAGCACGACTTCGATCGACAACACCGACTCGTCCTCTGGGATATCGGCCACAATCTGAACCTCTTGCCAATCGCTGGTCCCCTCCAAACGCGCCGAATCAACGTGTGCGAATTTGAGTTGCCCGCCCTCCGAACGACTGATTCGGATTCTCAATCCCGCAGAGTCAGCTTCTTGGGTTTTAAGGTACCCGCTCAATCGAATTCGTCTTCCGGCAAACCGTCCGGCGTCGATCATCTGCCACAAGCTTCCGAGGTTCATTGATTGTGGTGCGGTGTCAGTCCGCTCCAACATGGCACTATACCGGCCTCCATGCTGAACAAAGTGATCAAGCTTCACCGTCCCCCCGCCTCCACCCCAGTGACGCGGGAACTTGAGCGGTACAGAAGGCTGCTTGTAGAACAAACGCCCTTCGAATTGTGCAGTGTCATTCTCCGGTTGATTGTGCTCGTTGTCCCGGTACAGCTTGCTTCGATTCTCCTCGGTCATTTCCGCATTGACGATCGTCCTCCTTTCGCCTGTTTTTAGATCCTTCAGGTGCAGGTCCACCGTGTCCCCAGGAAAGTGCTTCATTTCCCAAAGCAACTCGACTAAGTCCTCACTCAATCGCTTTTTCCATTTACGGCCGGAGAGTGCTCGCGATCGCAGAACAAGGTTTGCAATGGTGAACTGATCCACACCTGACAGCTGATAGGTCTTGGACTCGAATTCAACCAAGACTTTTCCATCCTCAAAATCCATGCGAGTGAACGGAGAAATCTTGGGCGGTTCCTCACCGCGTTCGATTCGCCATTCACGTTTGCCGACGGGATCAGACGCTTCTGATTCAAGCAACGCGACCCTCGCCACCTGTGTCTCGCCACGTTGAATGACGACGGACTGGTCCAACACCTCGAACCCGTCCACTTCACCGGCGATCTCGATCACGTACTCGCCCGCCTTCACTTCGACCGAGGCACCGTCGCTGGTGACCGTCAACTCCTCGACGACTTCGTCGCCTTTGCGAATCACAATTGGCACGTTTGAGTCTGCGGCGTTTTCGATCCGGAGTGTTCCCTGGTCGGTCGGCAGAAGGATGACGGTCGCGGCCCAAGCGAAGAAACCAAACATCCCGGCGGCAAGAACCCAAGGCAGCTTGCCGTCAAAACGCCCGCCGATACCGGAACGACTTGCCAGTGTCTTGGCTTGCGGTGCGGACTCAGGTGCTTTGACGTTGGCCGGATCCAGCAAATGAGCTTGCCAAGCTGTTAGCAACTCAGCGACTTCGGACGAGCTTTGGTAGCGAAG
>NZ_JBICHO010000589.1:0-3439 GCF_043100905.1 Rhodopirellula sp. JB055
GCGTTGCACGACGATGAGCCGATGCCGAGCGTGGTCCAACGCGACGACGTCGATTTCGTTCCCACCGACCGCAGTGTCGTGCTCGGGCACCATTTCACCAGCATCGCCGGAACGGGACCGATCGTGGGTCCGGCGTTGGCGGTATTTTGGGGTTGGCTGCCGGCGCTGTTGTGGGTGATTTTTGGCTCGATCCTTGTCGGAGGCGTGCATGATCTGGCCGCGTTGGTGATCTCGATCCGCAACCGCGGCGAATCGGTCGGTCAAGCCGCCGGGCACTTGATTTCGAAACGGGCGAAACTGCTGTTTTTGATCGTGTTGGCCATGGCGTTGTCGATCGTCTTGGCGGTCTTTGGTCTCGTCATCGCGAACATCTTCAAGCTGTATCCCGAATCGGTGCTGAGCGTTTGGACCGCGATGCCGGTTGCGGTGATGATCGGGTGGTTCGTCATTCGCCGCGGGAACGCTCTCGTCATTCCGTGCCTGATCGGGTTGGGCACTTTGTATTTGACGGTGTACCTCGGTGCGTATCGTCTGCCCCTGGACATCGCCGACGTGTTGCCGGCCGATGCCGTTTACGCGACACCGGTGGTTGTGTGGACCGGTTTGCTCCTCGCGTATGCGTTTGTGGCGTCGGTGTTACCGGTTTGGTTGTTGTTGCAACCCCGAGACTTCATCAACAGTCTTCAATTGGTGGTCGCGTTGGTCTTGTTGGTGGTCGGTTTGGGAGTGGCTTCCTTCGGAGGTGAAGCCGATTTAATGTCGGCCGCTCCGGCGATCGCAACTGAAATTCCCGCCGACGCTCCACCGATCTTTCCGTTCCTTTTCATCACGATCGCCTGCGGTGCGTGCAGCGGTTTCCACTGCATGGTCAGCAGCGGAACGACGAGCAAACAACTCAAGGTCGCCTCGGACGCTCAACTCGTTGGCTACGGATCGATGCTCGGGGAAGGCATGTTGGCGGTGTTGGTTATTTTGGCTTGCTGCGCGGGAGTCGGGATGGGGCGTCTCGAACGAACCGTCACCGACGGCCAGACGGTGATCACTCGCACCACACCGAGCGACACTTCCGGCGCAACGAATGGTTCTCCCGCATGGCGTTCGTATTATCGAACAGGTCTTCCTGCGAGTGAGGAGACGGCGGACGGGGGACAATCCGCGGCTCGACAAAACAACACGACGCAGGACGGCGGCTGGAGAAAGCAGGGACTCGACAAAAAACTCGCCGCGTTCATTGACGGCGGAGCGAACTTCATGTCGTCGATCGGGATTCCTCTGAAGATGGGCGTGGCGATCATGGCAGTCATGGTTGCCTGTTTTGCCGCAACAACGCTCGATACCGCGACGCGTTTGCAACGATATGTTTTGAGCGAACTGTCGAGTTCGGCGGGGTTTTCGTTCGGCGCGAATAAGTATGTTGCAACCGGGTTTGCGATCGCGGTTGCGTTGCTGATTGCAATTTTCGCGGGCGATGCTCCGGGCAAAGGCGGCTTGATTTTATGGCCACTGTTTGGAGCGACCAACCAACTGCTCGCGGGACTCGCATTGATGGTGTCGGTGTTTTATCTCGCACGCCGAAGTCGGCCGATTGCGGTGTTGGCGATCCCGATGTTCATGATGTTGTTGATGCCCGCGTGGGCAATGACATTCGACCTCGTGAACAATTGGTGGCCGGCCCGTGATTGGGTGTTGATCGGATTCGCACTCGCGGTGTTGTGCTTGCAGTTCTGGATGGTCGTGGAAGGCATCGCGTTGTGGCGGCGTCAAAAGTCCGTGCAACAATCGTGACCCTCCACCGATCGTTCCCATGATGTCCATGCGATTGCTAGCGATCGTTGCCACGGGAATTGCCATTCCGCTTTCTTTCATCGGTGCGGCCTACCCGAACGAGTTGGTGCTGCAGCATGTCCCAACCGTCGCTGGCGTGGCGATGCTAATCATTGCGGTGGTGCGTTTTCATCCATCGAACCTGTCGCTGGGATGCTGCGTTGCGTTCTTATGGTTGCATCTGATCGGTGCCCGTTGGATCTACTCATATGTCCCTTACGATGAGGCGATGCAATTCTTGACCGGACACACGCTGTCGGAATTTTTTGATTGGAGGCGGAACCACTACGACCGGTTGGTTCACTTTGCATCCGGTTGTCTCGGCCTGCCTCCACTCTCGGAGTTTCTACAGGTCTTCTGTCGTGTAACGCCCTTTGCGGGAGCGTGTTTAGCGGTCGTTTGTGTGCTGGCAATCGGTGCCGTGTATGAAGTGATCGAGTGGCAGATCGCGATGACGTTTTCACCTGCGATGGCGGAATCCTACAACGGCCAGCAAGGCGATATTTGGGACGCCCAAAAAGACCTTGCCTTGGCATGGCTCGGTTCAATGATCACATTGCCGTTTTTCTTGCGATGGAGGCCAGTCGGCCAGTGAGGTCTCGGAGCGTTATCTAAAAAGTTTTGGTTCGGGCGCCCCAAAAGTCGCGCACAGATGCCTCCACAATGGGCTCGTTCATCGAGGCAGACGCTGCCAACGGTAAAAAACAGCGAGGACCTGAACAGACTTCGATCGGTGTCGCCTGGAGGCTTTCGCATTTTGGGCACACCGACCGTTCTCCCCCTGCCAACTCGATCAGAAAAGTTTGCTTTCGCTTCCGACAGCCCGCTATGATTGGTGACCGCGAACTCGCCCGCCGGGAATCGGGATCTCAACATCGGTCAGAACACCCAGGACCTTCAACATGTCGCAGTCGGTAATGCCGTCCAATTCACTCGGTCCTGAATCCGCTTTGAGCGACGATGATGTCGCGGCGGTTGACCGACTCGGGAAAGCCCACGATCGATTGCGTGAGGAACTAGGCCGGGTCATCGTCGGCCAGCGGGACACGATCGACCTCTTGTTGGTGTGTTTGTTCGCGCGACGACACGCGTTGTTGATGGGTGTGCCAGGTTTGGCGAAGACGTTGTTGGTCAGCAAACTCGCCGAGACCATGTCGCTGAAGTTCAGCCGCATTCAGTTCACCCCCGATCTGATGCCGATGGACATTACGGGAACTGACATCCTGCAGGACAACGGGGAAGGGCGGCGTGAGTTCGAGTTCGCACACGGTCCCGTTTTTGCCAACATCATCTTAGCCGACGAGATCAACCGGGCCCCGCCAAAGACACAGGCGGCGATGCTCGAGGCGATGCAGGAACAACGCATCACTGTTGTTGGCAAAGGGTTCGACTTGCCGCCTCCGTTCATGGTCCTGGCAACGCAGAACCCTGTCGAGCAGGAAGGCACCTACCCGCTCCCGGAAGCACAGCTCGACCTATTCTTGGCTTTATTTGTTTTGTAATATCCGTCCGAAGAGGAAGTGATCGCTATCGCTCGAACGACGACGGGCTGTCGCTTGCCGTCGCTCGAACATCTCATGACGGGCGATGAATTTATCGCCAATCAGGACCTCGT
>NZ_JBICHO010000590.1:0-4309 GCF_043100905.1 Rhodopirellula sp. JB055
CACCGCGAAGTGCGCCTGCCAAAATCAATTGAGTGGCGTCCATGACGACATAGATCGCCACGAAACCAAGCAATTTTTCGGCGATATCAAACGCCATCTCACTGTCCACGCCCGTCGGCGACAGCGAGTACAACGCGATCAAACCGCCCGGAGCAAAGAGGTACGCGATCGCCCAAGCCATCGAATACGCCCAGCCGACCGCCAATGCCGCAATCACACAGCGAATCGCCGGTCCAGGCCCCGTCCGAATCAAGTGCTGGCCGACCAAGACCGATGCCGCGATCGACATGCCAACCAACGGAATGAACGCGATCATGTTGAAATTGATCGCCATCGTGGTGGCTTGCAGTGGCACGTCGCCGAGTCGACCGATTTGCAAAACGATGACGGTGAAGCCGCCCGCTTCGGTGACGTACATCAACCCAGCGGGCAAACCGAAGTAGATCAATCGCTACATCATCCGACGGTTGAAACGAACGCCACGAAAGATCCCATAGCGTTCTCGCTCGATGGGCTTCATCAGCAACACCGCGTAGCAGACCGCTTTGAACCAAAACGACAGCGTGCTGGCGATGGCGGCGCCAGCGATGCCCAGTTCCATGAACCGCAGTCCTGTCTCGGGATCGGGCGAGCCAACTCCAAAGATCAACAACACGTCGAGCAGCAAGTTCAACACACCCGACGCGAGCGAAACCAACATGATCGTGCGAGTCCGGTGCGTGCCGCTGTAGAACCCCGAGAGCGCCGTCTGCAAAACTTCACCCGCCCCACCCCACATCAAAATGCGAAAGTAAGCCGCCTGCATCGGAATCAAATGTTCCGGTTGGTCGGTGAATCGAAAAAGAGTCTCACCGAAACTGCCCACCAAGGCAAAAAACGGTAGCGTCGCGAGAGCGAACCATGTCGATTGCCAAAGCAATTGACCGACTCGCTTGGGCTGATCCGCCCCAATGTATTGGCTGACAATCGCACTGGTCATCGACGCGATGCCAACGAACACGCAAACACAAACCCAAAACAAATTTCCCGCCGCCATCGCCGCTCCCATCTGAGAGGGTTCGTGCCACAACAACAGCGTTCGGTCAACGAACAGAACCAGCGAAAACATGCCGGTGCTGACCATCAACGGAACCGCGACGCGGAGAACTTCCTTGAGGGCGGGAATCATGAAGGGATGATCGGGTGAGAGTGGATGTGCATCAGGAAGCGGAGTGCGAGTCGATACGTCGCTCCAAGCGGTCCCGCGAAATGGTGCCGGATTCGCCAAGCATTCGGAAGAGGCAGCAATTGCAGTTCCCAAACGCAGGCGAGTCCTCCTGCGGGCGAATCAGACCAAGCTGGCTCGGAGTCTGGCAATGAGGACTCATCGCGTTCATCCGCCGGCAGGTTAAGCTAAATCGCATGAAACACTTCGCCCTGATATCGCTGGCCGCCTTCATCATCTTGATGGGGACATGTCGGATGACCAATCGGTTCGCTCCACACTTGGTTCCCGACTCACCCAGCTACACCGAGTACTCGTTCGAATCCGCCGAAGCGATCGCCACCCAGATCCGAACGCCCGGCTACCCCGTCTTGGTGCAATTCGCAAAAACGCTGGTGAATTCCAATTCAAACGGAGCGTTGGTGATCCTTCACATCGCCTTGCAGGCAATCGCGGTCGGCTTTTTAGCGGTGGAATTGTCAGCCTGGGATTTTTCGCGGCGAACGATTGCCATCGCCGCCAGCGTTTTCGCGGTTGGCTGCACGTTCTGGGATCACGTCAACACGATCGCGACCGACGCCCCCGCGATGTCGCTGGCCTCCATGACCGGAATCGGTGTGCTACGAATCTGGCGAACCGACCTGACACTGCGATCGGGCATGCTTCTGGGTGTCATGACAACGCTGGTCATCGCCCTTCGCCCCGCGTATCTGTTTCTGATCCCCTGGGTGATGCTCAGCGTCTTGGTGCGTCCCAACGTCATTTTTTCTCGGCGACTGATTCAAGCGATCGCGGTCGGTACCGTGCCCGTGATCGCGTTGTTCGCGTGGTGCTCGTTTCGATGGGTCACAGTGGACGACTTTGGCGTGCTGCCGTTTGGGCATCAGAACATGGCTGCCGTGACGACTCAGTTGCTCGACGCGGAAGAACTGGAAGCCTTGCCAGGTCGACTGGGCGAACTTGGAAAAGAGATCGCCGATCGTCGCATCGAGATGGCGGCCGGTGACCGCGTCGCTGCCGATGGTTTGGACCTTCGTCCGATCGCCGATGCGGCCCCACGCGCGGACTCGTACACGACCATTGAAAATCGCTGGGACGCGATGACGTACATGATTGTGATCCCTGCCGCGGAAGCTGTCGCAAATCGATCGCCGATGAATTCCGACCTGTCGCTGGGCATGCAACGAGTCGAGCAACATCGAATGCTTGCAGAACTCGATCGCACGATCGTTCGCAGCTATCCCGTTCGGTACCTGCGTTGGATTGCGTTGGCGGTCCGACGTGGAGTTTGGGGATCGGTGGCGGACATGCTGATGCACCCGATCTTTTTCGTCGTCACCATGGGGCTGGCCGTCGCCGCCTGTGTCGCCTCGATCCGTTTCCGGACCACGCAGACCGCCGAACCATTTGGCGAGCAATCAAACAACCAAGCTGGGCTGGCCGCGTTGACTTGGTTGGCACTCAGCTACTGGCTGTTCAAGATCGCGTTTGTGTCGCTGACCGGCCCACCGATTGGACGCTTCTCCGACGCGGCCGCCGTTTGGTTGCCAGTATGGATCGCAGTCGTGCTTGTCAGTCAAATCCGCCAAAAACCACACCCCATCCCGTAGGCCAGGTTCCACCTGGAGAGGCAAAACGCAAAATCACACCGCCCTCGCCAAAAAATCAACAACCACCGCTCAACGTGCCCCAACAACGGACACATCCCTCGCAAACATTTGGGGACAAATGTTCGACTGTGTTGAAAGCTTCCATCGACTACGATTCGTTTTCGATTTCGCTCAACAGGGCCTCCAGTTCTTCCGGCGACAAATCGGACGCTTCGATGTCCGATTGAATGTCGCCGTTGGCGCCATCGAATTCATCCGCCGCGGATTCTTGTTCCGGGCCACCAGCCAACGTCTCCGCCAGATACGCTGCCAAGCGTGCAGGGGTCGGGTAGTTGAACGCCAACACAGGAGTCAGCTCGATCCCCAACCAGTCTTCCAACTCACTGCTCAGCTCAACCGCAGTCAGCGAATCCATGCCCGTTTCGGCAAATGGCGTTTCAGGTGTCAGCGAAACGTTGCGGCCAGCTTGTTCGCCGTCCTCGTGGATCTGTTCGCCACTGTGGGCGGACAGCCAAGCCAACAGCCATGCGGTGATTTTTTCGGTCGCTTCCGGGATCTCTTCCCGAGTCACACGGGTCGGCAATTCTGGAAGCACCACCGATTCCGAATCGTCAATGAAACGATTGCGTGACCATTGATAACGAGCGGCCAATTCGCCGGCTTCGATCATCGCTCGGCACTGCTGCCGCTGGACCTTGCCACTCGTCGTCAGGGGGATTCCGCCCGGCCGAGTGATCAGAACTTGGCGAGCATCGACTTCGTGATCATCAATGATGGCCCGGCGAATGTGACGCACGATGTCGGGCAATTCTTCGGAATCAACGTGGCGAGAAACTTCCGCTGCGATGGCCAGGGCATCGCCTGTCCGTCCCGTCGTGGCAACCGCCGCACACTGCAACACGTTGGCTTGCGACAAACCTTTGACCGTCGCTTCGATGTCTTGCGGGAACAAGTTTCGCCCACGCAAAATCACCAAGTCTTTGCTGCGCCCGGTGACATACAATTCGCCGTCGTGCATGAACCCCAAATCGCCTGTTCGCAAAAACGTTTCCGACGGGTCCCCACCGGCAAGCGTCGCACCGAAGACGTCTGCCGTGACTTCTTCGCGTTGCCAGTACCCCGCGGCGATCGATGGCCCGGCCAACCAAATTTCACCGATCTCGCCATCGGGTTGTTGCTGTTTCGTCGCCGCGTCGACCACCAACACAGTCATCGCGTGAGCCGACCTGCCCGAGCTCACCAATTGACGAACCGTGGATTCATTGGGCGTGGTTGCCGGCGTCTCGTCGGACGAAGCTTTGCCGAGCGTTGCTTGTCGAATGACACTGCCGGTGCCATGCGTCAATTCGTCTTTGTCGACGTCCAACAAAATCGGTGCCTGCCCCGAGCGACAACTGGCTGCCATCAACGTCGCTTCAGCCAATCCATAACAAGGACAGAACGTTTCACCGCGAAAACCAGCGTTGGCAAATCGATCCGTGAACTGTTGCAACGT
>NZ_JBICHO010000591.1:0-8551 GCF_043100905.1 Rhodopirellula sp. JB055
CGAAGACTTGGGTATTGGATCGGAGGGGCAGTGGACATCTGTCGAACTCGGATACAAATGGTACTTTTCGGTCGAAAGACTCAAATTCACTGAATCTAGAGAAGATATTTGGTTTAAAACAGTGTTGGAAAATATCGAGAAAATAGAATCGAACCAGTGACTCCTCTGAACTACCCAGCCTGCGATAAAACCATTGTCGTCCCAATGGGAGTGTAGCTGAGCAGTGTTGTTATGCGGAGAGGGTTGGGGTGTCTTGGTTCAGCGGGAAATGGAATTTGCTAAACGGCGAGTACTACAGGATGGCGGCTTCCTGCCGGGAAGATCGGGCATCGTGCCCGAAGGTTTTAGGCATGACGGAAAAACCGAAGGGAAGAGTGGCGGCACCTTGCGACACCGCCGCCCTTCGGATTTTCACTTGGCTCGGCGCTCGAGTTGGTCCTCACCAGAGCTCTATCCTCCGACCAAGCGTTTGTAGTCTCTCGCGATCAACTCGCAATTGCAAGCGATGCATTTTCTCGACGACGTGACCGAGCTTCTTCAAGCTTACGATCACGCTCGGTGTGAATTTCATCGGTCAAACCAGCTAAACAGTCTGACGGAGTGATGTAGCCGATCGAGCTGTGCAAACGCACCTCGTTGTAATGACGGACGTAATCGCCTATCTGCTTGACCGCTGCAGCGTAGTCACGAGGAGGATTCGGGCGGATGCATTCCTTTTTCATGGTGCCGTAGAATCGTTCTTGCTTGCCGTTGCTTTGCGGGTAGTACGGACTCGTCGTGACATGCGTCAGGCCGTTGAAGCGAACGAACGCTTTGAAATCTTTTGCAATGTACTGAGGTCCATTATCGCTGATGATCCGTGGCTTGACGCCCGGGTGCTTTTCAAGTGCCGCCTGGATCACAATCTCGATGTCCACTTCGGTCATCGCTTGACGCAGTTCATGGTGAACGATGTACCGACTGTAACCGTCGAGCACTGTGATCAGGTAGAAAAACGTCCCGCCAACGTTGATGTAGGAAACATCCGTGTGCCAGTGTTGATGCGGCATTTTCGGCTGTTTGAAGCCCGTTCCTTTGGAAGAAGGCTTGGTGGACTTTCGGTCCAAACGCCCAGCTGCTTTAAGCACCCGGTAAACCGTTGAGGGGCTGACCGCAACAACATCATCGTCAAGCATCATGAATGTCAAGCGACGATATCCTTCCAACGGGTTCTTGTCATGGAAGGCCACAATGGCTTGTTGCTCCCATGGCAGAAGCCACCAGTCGCGTGGGATTTTTCCGTTGTGATCGTTGACTTTCCCGTATCGCTTCTTCCACGTGTCAAACTTGCTAGTGGACAAACCGATCCAGGCGAGGAATTGCTTGGCAGGCAACTCAGTTCGCTCCTTCCAGTGATTGACGTAATCAACGATTTGGTCTCTTGTATCATGAGGAACCCAGCGACCGTTTAGAGCTCCCCATTGGCTTTTTTTGAGCGAATGTTCTCCTCCATCAACTCTGAGATCACTTCGTTCTTGGCATCAAGTTTTTCGCGAAGCTTCTGGAGTTTGGCGTCGTGTTTGGACGACTCGGCCTTGGCTGCCCTGGTCGACTCAAACGCTTGTTCAAGTTGCTGAAGTGCCGCATTGATCCAGTTGTGAATCATGGTTGGCTGGACATTCATTTCGTCCGCGATCTGCGAGACAGGAATTTGCTCTTTGAGATGCCTGCGAACTGCGTCTGCTTTTTGCGTCGCTGTGAAAGATCGTCGTTTTCGGGTCATCAGAATTCTCCTCGGGTGGTGAAATTAACTCACCGGAGGCAAAATTCCAATTCCATGAGAGGCAAGACACGGCAATCACCCAAGCGAACCAAACCCAATGGCACGACGCAACCCAGGCCAGCAGTTCGAGTACGCCATCGAGACATTGAGGCAAACCATCGCCGTCAATCTTCGCATCAAACCGGAGCGGTTGAAGTTCGGGCCGCTACCGGGCAATGGGATCGGCATGCGTGGAACCGCTGGCGATCATTGGCAAATCCACTACCGCGGCGATTGGCGGGAGTTACCTTGGCACCCAGAGGGCCCCGAGAGCGTGACACAAGATCACGTTCGGCAATGGCATGGGACCTAGGCTTTCCAGAACTCCTCGAGGTCGACCCCCGATTGCTTGATAACTGCACGCAGCGTGCCGCGGCGGAGCGGCTTATTGCCATGGTCAGGCACCGTTGTACTGCGCCCGTCAGGATGCCGCACCACAATATGGCTGCCTCTTTGCCTGTCCTTCTCAAACCCAAAGTTTTTGAGCTTGCGCAGTACCTCTCTGGCGTTTAGCTGAGGTTCATTGCCCATCAATCAGAATGCGAATCACCTTAGAATCGCTCTCGATTTCAACGACAGGTTCTTCGGAATACATCATCGATTCGTTGTGAGCCTTCCGGCTTTCTGCTAACGCCAGAAACGCTTCCTGGATGTTTTGAATCGCCTCGTCGGCTGAATCACCATCACTGACGATGCCTGGATAGTGTTTTGCACAAATTACGAAGCCACCATCCTCATCAGGAGTTAGCACGGCTTCGAACGTGTAGCAATTGTCGCTTGGATACCTCCAGCCAACAACTTCAGGGCAGACGGCTTCGTTAATCATTTCTGTTCACTTCCTTCACGGGGAGACATCAACTCAGCAGTGATTCGCCAAGAACCAATCTGCTCCCCATTCCAGATCAAATCGATGGAATAGTTTCCGTCCTTACGCGGGATCGGCAGCAACGGCATGTCAATTATAGCTTCGGCGTTTTGCACGGGGTCCGAACATTTCATTTTGAAGTTCATTTCCATGAGCACCTTTGCTTCTGTCAAATCGACAAGTTGAAGCAAAAAAGCTTGCTCATTCCGAAGTCCTGTCAGGGAAAGATAGAGGTAGGGCGACCCCATTCGCGAAACCGGACCGCTCAATCTTTGCTTTTGTTCACCATTTTCTTCAACTATTTCCGCATCCTGCGACGGGACGATGACAATTTTGGTGAATGTCCCAGCAATCACGTGCTTTCCAGACCGCCGGTCTTGGTAAACGTGGTCAGCAAGAACCATTGCTTGGAGGACAGGTTTCACCATCAGGCAATCTGAAAATCAGGCTCGGAATTAAAGCAAGTAAACGTTAACGCGAAAGCCGGCGTCAACAGCCATCCGAGATGGCTGCTAGCTGAATAAAAAAGGGTATACCCTTTTTTGGAGGGATTAACACGCCCAAACAGGGTTTCACGCAAAAGCGAAAGTGGTGTTTCTTTTATAGGGAAACAAGCGTTTTGCGGGGTAGCAAGGGAGGCTGCTTTCAGTTTTCAAGACTAGAGCCTTCGTCCACCCATCCGGAAGGGCGGATTCTAGTGGGCAACCGCCACTTCGCCCAGACGAGTGGCGACTTGTGTGGCGTTAGCAGTGCAGGGTTTTTGATTTGTGGAGTTTGATCCCGCCAGTTGTCGCCGCTTCCTGGTTCTGAGGCGGGCGTGGCAGAGCAATTTGCTCGACTATTCGTTTCAGGAGAAAGAACGAAATTCTTCCGATTGGGGTAAAGGATTCGGGAGCGGTGGGCCGATGAGAGGTGTGGGGGTGGAGACATTGCGCGATGACCGAGGGGTCGATCGTGAAACACATGGCTCGCCAAATGACTTTCTTCTTCGCGTCCGCTTGGACTCGCACCACGATGGTGTGGGTGTGTCTGAGCGTCTCGCTTCTGAGTGGCTGCACGCTCATCCCAGCAGCACGTCAGCGAGACACGCTGCACAACCCGTTTCCGCAAATGAAGCGGGTCGCCGTGCTGCCGTTTTACAACCAAAGTCACCAACCCAACGTGGATGGTGAGGCGGTTGCACGATCGTATTACGCTGCTTTGCAAGCGATTCCTGGGTTTGAAGTCTTGCCGGTGGGCGTCACCTCGACGCAGTATCAAACCTTTTCGATGCAGTTCGGCGAACCTCGTGTCGGTGCTGATTTTCAACGGCTGGCACAGATGATGGATGTCGAAGCGATCGTGGTCGGATCGGTCACTGATTTCGATGCCTACTATCCACCTCGGATGGGAATGACAGTTCATTGGTACGCTGCCAACGAAGGGTTTCACGCGATTCCGCCCGGGTACGGTTTGCCTTGGGGGACGGAGGCCGAAGAGAAAATCCCAGCTCGGATCGTTCGGGAAGCTGAATTCGAATTGGCGCGCAGCCAGCTCAAAACGCAAACGCCGCAGCGAATGCCCGAAGCAACACCGGTCGACCAAGCGGCGGAAGACGTTGTGAAACCGGAGCCCGACTTTGCCGATGCAAACCCACTCCGGAAAGAAGCGGATCCATTTGGCGACGACCAATCACCTCGCGAAGCCAGTTCCGCTGGCGTCATTCGCTTGGTGGATCATCATTCCTACCAGGCCGAAGTGGCTGAACATCAAGTCGTCAGTCCCAACATCGCACCTTCGATCAGCGAGGGGGACGTGATTTGGGAAGAAGACTTGGGTTGGGAAGGCGATGCGGTCGTCGATGACAGTGACATGAATCTCAGCGTCATGGATCCGAACGGAGTGATGTTCGAAGAGTCGTGTGGTTCGGAAGGGTTTGCGAACGATGCTCCGCTCCCGCCGGCTTGGCCCGATCCGACGGATCTGATCCCTGATCCGCCAGCGATGACGCCTCCTCCGATGGTCGCTCAGCATGACCCCGTGCTCTCACACACTCGGTTGTATCGCGGTGATGATCCGTACTTCACGCAGCGTTTGGCAGACTACGTTGAGACGGGGGATGATGCGCGTGGGATGGCTTGGCAGGGTTATGTCAAACGTAGCGATGATTTCATTCGTTTCTGTTGTCACCTGCACATCGTCGAAATGTTGGAGTCCAGAGGCGGTCGCGACCAAAGCGACCTCATTCTGCGCTGGCCCGTGAGCCGATACTGAGCAGCATCGCGGGAAACTCCGCCAACGGAAGTTTCTCCGGATCCGCGACATTCGCACTCAGGACGATCAAACGATGGAAAAGGAAGTCAACGTGTTGGCCTTGGTCAAAGGCGAAGAGCTTTTCGTCTTCTTGTTCGACGACGAGAACCGTGACGAGACCCTGCGTCAGTTGGCACGTTTTGCTGCCAACCCGGAGCTGGATTTTTCGTGGTACGACGCGGCGATGTTGTCTCGCAAAATTCGCGAAACCGTGGTGGTGGACGACGAGGTGTCGGCCAGTGCCGAATTCGATTCGCTTTCCATCGATGACTTTGTTTGATTCATTCCGTCAGCAGTGAGCCACGGTTTTGCGAACGGCAATCACCCGATTTCTGCAGCACATGGCGACCGAACGCAATGCGTCTGACTTGACGATCAAAGCGTACCGGGAAGACTTGTTTGCATTCGCGGAATGGATCGGGCAAGCAGACGTTGGCCGCGTGCAGTTGGATTCGCTGACACCGCAGCAACTGAGGCAGTTTCAAGCCGCTCTGCAGCAGGCAGGTTACGCTCGCAGCACGATCTCGCGAAAACTGGCTTCTCTGCGAAGTTTCTTCAAGTTTGCAATGCGAGAAGGCTTGGCGACCAGCAACCCGGCCAAGCCACTTCGGAATCCGCGGAGCAATCGAAAGCTGCCTCACGTTTTGACCAGTGACGAAGTCGGAAGGTTGTTGGTGGCACCACCTGCGGTCAGTGAATCGGGGCTGCGTGACCGAGCGATCTTAGAGACGATGTACTCGTCGGGCTTGCGTGTCAGCGAGCTGGTTGGGTTGCGGGACGGTGACCTGGATTTCTCGCAAGGGATCACGCGGGTTCGCGGGAAAGGCCGCAAGGAACGGATCAGCCCACTGGGATCGTTTGCGATCAAAGCGATCCAAGCCTACGCCGGTCGTCGCAGCCGATCGCCGGAGTCGGAAAAGCTCGGTCGATTGGCGCCGGTCTTCGTCAATCGGTTCGGCAACATCCTGACTACGCGGAGTGTCGGGCGGATGCTAGAGAAGTACATTGCCAAGGCGGAGTTGGATTCGCGAACCAGTCCTCACACGTTGCGGCATTCGTTCGCGACTCACCTGCTCGATCGCGGCGCGGACATCCGCAGTGTGCAAGAACTGCTCGGTCACAAGTCGCTGACGACGACCCAGATCTACACGCATGTCAGTGCGGCAAATCTGCGGCAAGTCTATGAGAAGGCTCACCCTCGCTCGGCGTGACAGAGCGATCGTGAACGCTCGCTCGAGTCGTTCGCCGTCACTGAATCAGTCGCACTCCAGAGCCAGGATCTTGTTGAGGCGGCGCTGGTGGCGTTCTTCGGGGGTGTAGTTGGCGTTCAGGAACGACGAGATGATCTCGTAAGCCAGTTCACTGCCGATGATTCGGCCGCCGATGCAGAGCACGTTCATGTCGTCGTGCTCCACGCCTTGGCGCGCGGAGTACGTGTCGTGGCAGATCGCCGCGCGGATCCCGGTGATTTTGTTGGCGGCGACACTGACGCCGACACCACTGCCGCAGATCAGGAGTCCGCGGTCGGCTTCACCGCTGTTGATTCGCTCGGCGACTTCGACAGCGAAATCGGGATAGTCACAGGAGGTTTCGTCATCGGTTCCGCAATCGATCAGACTGGTGACTTGCGATTCGAAACGCTCGACAACGAGTTGTTTCAGAGCGAAACCGGCATGGTCACCACCAACAGCCAGGCGAATGGGCGAGACGGAATCCGCATTTTGCGACATAGGACCAGGTACCGACGAAAGAACGAGCCAAAAACGAGAAGCTTCGAAGACGCCACAAGATAGTCGTTCGGCGGCGATTCGTAACCGGGGCTTGGGATCCAGGTGGTTGGGCAGGATTGCGAATTGCAAAATGGACATTGCAAATTAGCAATTGGGATCGGTGAAATCGGGGGCCTTGATGGACCGAAGTCACCTGGCAATGAAACATTTGTCTTGCAAATTTCCGGCACGTCTCGACGCCGGCCCCTCCGGGGCGACGTCGGCAGTCGAGCACGACAGATGGGCTGCCAAGCCCGGCGACATCGTAACCCGACGCGTGAGTTTTGAAGTTGCGCTTTTGCGTGAGGCATTGGTTTTTCATAGCCCGACGCGTCAGCGAGGCGAAGTCAACATCGTTTTTCCCTCGCTGACGCTTCGGGTTATGAGAAAGCTGACGCTTCGGGTTTTGAGAAAAGCGCAACTTCAAAACGCGTGAGCGAGGGACCACACCGTCATCCCCACAACGAACCGTCGTGGGGAACTTCGCCTAGCTAAATCAGATCGTCGTCGTCCTCGTCTTCGCGATCGGGGTGCAGTGGATCGTCGGCGTCGAAGAAGAGGTCTGCGAGACCCAAGGGGACAGCGTCGCCGCCGAGGGTGCGTTTGCGGCGTTCGGCGAGTGATTCTAGATCGACGGCTTCGTCACCCAGGCATTTTTCAAGGGCTTCTTGCCAGGCGGCGTCGTGTGCGACGGGGTGCGAAGGGTTTTGCTTCATTCGCTTGATCGCGAATCGCAGCAGGTTGATGCCATCTCGCGGCGAGAAATCCAGTTTTAACTCGTGGGACCGCTGCAGAAAATCGACAGTCAGGGCGAGCATCTCTGGTTCGGCGAAGGGCAGGTGGTACTGCAGGATCGCCATTTCGTCTTGCTTGTTGGGGAATCCCACCTGCAGTGTTGGTTGCAGTCGACTGAGGATGTAAT
Source organism: Rhodopirellula sp. JB055 (assembly GCF_043100905.1). NCBI lineage: Bacteria > Pseudomonadati > Planctomycetota > Planctomycetia > Pirellulales > Pirellulaceae > Rhodopirellula > Rhodopirellula sp. JB055. The sequence goes on from NZ_JBICHO010000591.1 coordinate 7,650, forward strand.
CGGGGATCTCGAACGTCGATTCGTCTTGGTTCATCGTCACGGCCGAGCGGAACTCGGGGGAGGCGGGGATCGTGATCCCTGCAACGATGGATTCGACGTAGCGGCGGCTGTCGAAAAGCGGTGCCAGCGAGGCCCAGGACTTTTCGTTCATGCGGTTGCCTTCGTCCAAGATGCAAACGCCGCCCGTGATCATCGCACTGACCAGTGGCGAGGCGTGGTATGCAATTTCGCCACCGCGGCTGAGCACGGGGGTGATCAGCAAATCCTCGGGGCGAGTGTCCGAGGTGCACTGGTAGATGTAGAGCGGCAATCCCTGACGTTTGGTCGCGGCGATGGCCAGTTGTGTCTTGCCGACGCCTGGTGAACCGATCAAGCGAGGCGTGAGTGGAAGATCGGATTCATCCACCGTCAACCAGCAGGCCAGAAGCTGCATCAGCAACTCGTTTTGACCGATCCAGTCCCCTGCCGCTTCATAGGGATGAGCGAGTTTGAGTTCCACGCCACCGATTTGAACGACCTCCGGCTCACGCGCAGAGCGATCGGAGGCGGAAGGGCTGGGCGATGAATCAGGCGATGGATTCGACGACGAATTCATGAGGTGTCCGTCAGGAGGCTTTCGTTTCAGATTTCTGTTTCGTCAAGTCTGAAGCATTCACGGGGCTTTCGCCACGCCCCATCGCGTCTTGTTCGTCGCGAACGGCTTCCAAGATCGGATCAATGTAATTGTGCAACGGGTGGTCACTGAAGTGATCGATGCGAAACCGCCGTAAGGCGCGCAGGAACCCATGCCAGCGGTCGCGACGTTTGCGAAGCATCCCAAGGTGCCCGATCCGCCCGTTTCGATTGATATACACTTCCGTTCCGCAGTGCCGATAACCCATCCACGCGGGTGGGACGCGGGT
>NZ_JBICHO010000592.1:0-5710 GCF_043100905.1 Rhodopirellula sp. JB055
TCATCGACTTGGACAAACCGATCCAGATCACCAGCGGAGGTCAAACGCTGTTCGAAGGCCAGGTCACGCGAAGTTTAAAAACACTCGCGGCAACCTTGGACGAGCGATCCGATTCCGAGCTCGCCTTCCCAAGTTCTGTCGAAGTGGAGATGCCCAAGCCGTTCCCTCAATCGTTGGTTCCTGCCAAGGATCTGCCACGATACACCGCGGCGAAGATTGATACGGAGCTGACGATCGATGGTCGTTTGGACGAGGAAGCTTGGCAGCAAGCCCGCAAGACCACGTCCTTTGTGGACTTGGTCAGCGGACACCCCACTCGCTACGACACCCGCTCATCCATCCTTTGGGATGACGAGTTTCTCTACATCGGATTTTGGTTGGAAGAACCCAATGTCGACGCCGAGTACAAAGACCGTGACGATCCGATTTACTACGACAACGACGTCGAAGTCTTCATCGCTGGAAAGGACGCCTACTACGAGTTCGAAATCAACTCCTATGGAACCGTCTACGAAGGCTTCTTTGTATGGCAAGAAGCGTACGAGAAAGGCGGTTATGCAGCGGACCCACAACTTGCCAAAGACGCTCCGAATCAACAGGATTTCGATGGCGTTGGGTTCACGGATCATCCACGCGGCAAACGCATCGCGTTTCTGGGGTACGACTTTCCCAATTTCAAATCCGCCGTTCACATCAACGGGACTCTGAACGACGATTCCGACGTCGATCAAGGTTGGACGGTCGAATTGGCGTTTCCTTGGAAGGAGATGAACTGGCTCGCCAAGGGCGACAACCTATCGCTACCACCCAAGGTCGGCGATGAGTGGCGAATCGATCTCTTCCGATTCAACAAAACCAAAGCCCCCGAACCCGCCACCGACTCCAGCGGCTGGGCCCTCGGCAAACACGGAGTCTGGGACTCCCACATCCCCGAAATCTTCCCCATCATCACCTTCGCTGAAGAGTGATCAACACTCGCAAAATTTCTGCAGGGCAGTCAAAGATCGCATGTCATAGGCAATGCTTCGCTGGCCATTGATTGACTGAACCATCTAACGATGAGCGAAGAGTAAGTTCCGGATTGAAATTGTGGCATAGGCTTCTACGCATGTGTTTCTCGCAATCACAGGCTAGAAGCCTGTGCCACTTATTTTTCGATCGGTCCTTATGTGTTCGCGTCGGTTGTGCGTAGCTGCTGAAAGACCTGTGTGTTGCGACTAAAAATTTGCTTCGCACCCGTGGCATGCCTTATCCTTGTGGTTCTGCTTTTCGGATTGGACGGATTCTTCGTGTCCAGTTCTCCAAACCAGGTGGGTGCACGATGATTCGAGCGACGTCGATGGGATTCTTGATGGTGCAGGTCGTGTTGGTTTGTTGTCCGGCCGTTGCCGATGAGCCGGAGAAACTCATTGCAAAGATTCAGTCCTTTGATGCGAACGCGAGCCCGCTGACCGCCATTACCGGTTGCGAACATTCCGCGACTTGCTTGCTCGGCTATTACGACGGGAGCATCGAACGGGTGGACCTGGAAACCGGAATGAGGACCGAAGTCTGCCGAGGCGTTGCACCGATCCGTCACATCGCCCTGTCAAACAATGAGCAGCAGTGGTGTGCGGTTGTGAGTGGTCAAGACGAAGAAGTCCATTTGGTCTTTGGTCAGTTTGATGGTTCGAGCGCGTTGAATGTCATTCCGCTCGCCACAGACTTGAGGTTGCGAGGATGCTACGCCGAGTTCTCGCCTGACGGAAAGTTCATCGGCGTTTCAGTTCGCCGATTCAAAGATAATAGATCCGTGTTCTTCGTCGCTCACTGCGAAACCGAAGAGATCCTTTGGGTATCAAACACCAAAAGCACGGTAAATAGTCCCAGTGGTTTGCAACAATCATTTATGCTGACTTGGATCGGTGATCACAAGGTGGTCTTTCTTTCAAACCAATCCAAGGCTGGTTCGGCCGTCCGAATCATTGACGCGGCGACTCTGATAGACATGTCGCCTCTGGATCGTAGACGACATGTCAATCTGAAGAGAAAGTCGGAGTCCATTCAGGTTCCTGGAGAGATCCTGCAGATTCGTGCGGCGGTTGACAAGAAATCGATCATCGTCCTCTCTGACCTTGATCCAAAGACCACGCTTTTGAAGGTGGCTTTTTTCAAGTGTGCACTGTCCAACCCAGACGGTCAGGCAAGTCCAGCAGCACAGGCTGAATTGCTGTCCCAGATGCCACAGAGCCATCACCTACATGACCATGTCTATCTCATGAATGATGAAGGCAGTTTTTTGGTCAATCTGACGAAACGACACGCTGTTGGCGTACCCGTTGGCTATGAGCTCTATGTGGTCCAGCCATCAGGCGTGAAGTTGATTGAACGATCGAACGCACCCGCCATTCTGCTCGACGGTGAGGGATCGGTGAGGTTGCAACATGACCGAGACAGTGAGACTTCATTTTTGTTTGGATACGCTGAAGACGATGAACAACACAGTCTGCTCGCGATACGCCACTACCCGACAGAGACCCGTGACGACGGGGTCTTCGATTTGAACTTCCGAGGCAGGCATCCAACCAGTGTGGTGGCAGGCGACAAGCCCAGGTACCTGGTGATTGCCGCAGTGAATGTGGTGCTTCCGTTCATCCCTGATGTCCCGAACCGAAGACAGCAACCGCCGGTGTCGCCGATCGCGGTTGCCCAATTGGTTCCCGCGATCGGGTCATAGCCCGGATCAGACGATACTTCATCAGCGATGCGTTGCGATCAGTCCAACAGCTCGTTCAATTGCAGCCAAGCTTTGAGTTGGTTGGGCCATTGGTCGACGGGGCGGTCGCCGCGGAACATGCCAAATCCGTGGCCGCCGGTGGGGAAGAGATGCATTTCGGCTGGGACGCCGTGCTCGATGCAAGCCGCGTAGTAACGCAAGCTGTTTGCGACAGGAACACCTTTGTCATCGCCAGCGTGACCCAAGAATGTCGGGCACGTCGAAGAAGTGACTTGTTCGTCTCGTGACATTTGGTGCACCAGTTCGTCGCTGGGCGATTCGCCCAACAGGTTCTTCTTCGAACCGCCGTGCGTGACCGCTTTGTCCAACGAGATCACCGGGTAGATCAACGCGGCAAAGTTGACGCCGGTTTGCGGGTCCGTTGCGATGGTCGACGCCAGGTGCCCACCGGCGGAGAAACCCATGATGCCGACTTGTTCCGTTTTCAATTTCCACTCGTCGGCATGATCTCGCATCAGCTTCACGGCTTGGCGAGCATCACCCATTGGGATCGGATGCTTGTGAGCACCACCGCCACATCGGTATTTCAAAACACCAGCCGTCACGCCTTGTTCGGCGAACCATTCCGCCACCACGTGGCCTTCTTTGTCGATTGCCAGCCCGCCATAACCGCCGCCGGGGCAAATCACGATCGACGTACCAGAGTGCTTGGCCGGGTCAGCGTGGTAGACCGTCAATGTCGGACGCAAGATGTCCGTGACCCAGGCATTTCGTTCGCCTCGATCGTGCACCACCTCGGTGTCATCCGCTGCGGTGGATCCGAGTTCTTCGTCGGTCCAAAGTGGCAGTGTTTCAGGTTCCGCAGAATGGGCGGGTGGGGAAAGTGGCATCCAGGTGGCAGTGAAAACGGCAAGCGTGAGAGCAAACTTCCAGGAATTGTTCATGGGCAAGGCATTCGCGAACAAGGTGGGATGATTCGTTGTGAGAAACGAAATCATAACTCGTCACGCCACGAAAAGTGCGGAGGGGCCAACGTGTCTCGCGACGTTCAAAAGATAAGTGGTGGCTGGCGTCTGGGTTTCGCCCCGGATGGGGCCATCGTGGGAGTTGGGGGCATCCCTCGCTAACTCGTCGGGTTGTGATGGGTGGCCTTGGCCGACTCTGACGGGCAAGAGTGCCTTTTTATACCCCACATCTCGAAACACCAAAGATTAGTGTCCGATCAGAGTGGATTAGTGTTCCGCCAGAGCGACCAAGGGAACACTAATCTCCGCTGATCGAACACTAATGGTTTTTGGGCAAGGGATGCTTGGCTTCAAAACGCCTGTATTCCTAACGCAAGCGGCTCTCAAGAGATGTGGGGTACAAAAAGGCAAGAGTGCCCATCCTACGCCTCACCCTCGCATACGCCTGAACGGCGTCGCTCAACCTCTCCTCTAACTTCGTTTCGGGAGAGGTACGCCATCTGGAAATGTGCCGAGAGGCAGGATCAGAAATCTGCACGACCTCATCATTTGCGAAGATGCGACGTCAGTGCATGTTCGACGCGGGCGATTCGTTGTTGCCCGCTTGGCTGACTTGAGGTGGGTTCCATTGCGATTCGTCCCACATCGGTTGTGGCTCGGGAACGGGGACTGACATGTCTGGCTGAGAGATAGCCGGAACGGATTGATGCGGAACCGGTTGGCTGCGGAACATTTGGTGGTAGTCGGCCAAATGCTGATCCACGTCTCGAGAGAGCATGCGTCCGTTGGCATGACCTGCGATCACACACCCGTAGTACAACGCGGTTCCGCCGCCGGGGATGAACCAACTGGCCGTGCCCGCCACATAGGTTCCGTAGGCGGGGTACAGAATGCGATTGGCTTCGATGATCCCGGCTCGATCGTGGCGATCGTAGAGATAAGCCATCACGTCTCGCGAAGCGATCGTTTCGTGCCAAGTTGGAAAGAACATGTACGCCAGCGCGTACGTGCCTTGGTAACGACGACGGGTGAAGTCCTTGGCATGAGCCAGTTCATGCAATGCGATCGCTGGTACATCGCTGTAGAGGTGAACCGTTTGCGTGTACGGGTTGAAGTGGTCGCCACCGAAGAAGCGACCTGGCAGAATCGTTTCGCCTCCGACGGACAACAGCCCCAACGTGTAACGATAAGGCCAAGCGACCGTTTTGTTCTGCCGCAATCGGTGAAAGTCCTTCAGCGGTGCGTATTGGTTCATCCGCACCTTCACGTGCGGCAGGTTGTTCTCATCCAAGTAGCTGGCCACCGTCTCAACGGTCGGCGCCGTGATTTGGTGATTGTCGACCCGGCGATCCCACAACAAGATTTTGTCTGGGATGCCCCAGATCCATCCCGCCGTGTCGAGCACCTTGTGGGGCTCGCCAAATTCAACCTGGCTGCTGGAATCGTTGAGCAGCTCGGGAGCGATGCATTGCGGGCGAGCTGGAATGTGTGCAGGGGTCAGCACGTGACAACCGGTGGAACTGAGCAGTCCCAACGTGGTCACCACGAAAGCCAAGATTTGGCAACGAATCGCTGCGTGCACCTTCATTCCGCCAATCCCTTCACCGAATTCTGATGTCGACTGAGACTCGCGAATTGATTTTCGCGAGCGAGCCTCTCCATGAACCGAAGCGAACCAGCACCTGGCTCGGCTCCGCAGGATTTCTATCGGAAGGGAACCAGGTCCAGGACGAATCGAACTGTACCGGTCACAGGAATTTTGCAGCCTTTCACAGCATCGGTTTCACGTCGTCCGTTTCACGCCAAGCGGTCGGTCGCAACGTGATAGTGCGGGTCTTCGGAAACGTTGACTTCGACCAAATCACCCGCTTGATTCAACAGCGAGCGACATTCTTCGCTGAGGTGGGTCAGGTGCAAACGTTTGCCAGCGGCTTGGTACTTCTCGGCCAGTCCATTGATGGCTTCCAGACCCGATTGGTCGTAGACGCGGCTGTAGTAGAAGTCGATCACCACGTCATCTGGATCTTCC
>NZ_JBICHO010000593.1:0-4754 GCF_043100905.1 Rhodopirellula sp. JB055
ATCGATGTGATGCGTGCACCGTGGGGAACGACCGAGTTCGTCGCTGGGTTGCTGCAAATCGAAGTCGATCAAGAGGATGTCGAATCTGGGCGTGAAGAGATCGCTGCGAAGATGGGCTTCACGTTGTTTGAGTCGCCAGCGGATCAGGCTGCCGCACCAGGAATGAGTGCGGCGGACTGGAGCGGATTGATGTTTCTGTTGTTTGAGTTTCCGGCGACCGGGCACCTGTGGTTTCTTTGGTTCTTGTGCTTCTTGGTGGCTGGGTTCGTGATCGTCATGGCGGCTACGCCGCGATCGCTGAAGTCACGCTGGAACGCGGCGGCACTGGCCAGTTCACCAGGTTGCCTGCTCTGGTTGATTCCGCTGACGATGTTGGCTCAATGGTTCATGCGGCACGAAGGTTTTGGGCCGGCCACCTCGGTCGGCTTGCTTCCCATCCCATCGGTGCTGTTGTACTACGCGTTGTTCTTTGGCTTTGGTGCGATCTACTTTGTCGCGGATGATCGCGAAGGTCGCCTGGGTCACGGGTGGAGGATCAGTTTGCCGTTGTCGCTCACTGTGTTGCTTGCGATCGGTTGGATGCTGAAGAGCCAAACATCGGGCGGCGGATTGTTCGCGTCCGTGTTGGTTCAATCCGCTTACGCCTGGATCGTGTCCTTCGGCATGATTGGGATGTTTCGAAGCGTGTTTGCTCATCCCAGTCGCACGCTGCGATACCTGTCTGATTCGAGCTACTGGTTGTACCTCGCTCACCTTCCGCTGGTGATGTATTTGCAGTACTGGGTGCGAGATTGGCAGGTCTCTTGGAGCGTCAAATTCGCGGCCGTCAGTGCGATCTCCTGTGTGGTGCTGTTGCTCAGCTATCAAGTCTTCGTTCGGTACACACCGATCGGATGGTTGCTCAACGGGAAGCGACAATCAACCGTGCCAAATGTGAACGAGCCGAGCACGAATGACGCGCCCGGCTCGGAAGTTGTTGCTGCTCAGCTCGTTCGTTAGTGAGACGTTTCCAGGACTTCGCCTTTGGGTTGTCCCATCTGTGAGAGCAGGTCACCAAACCAGTCCACGTTGATGTCGAAGGGTTTGCCGCCGGCGATGCGTTCAAACTCGATGGCACGAAGTTCGTTGTTCTGGTCTTCGTCTTCTCCGACCACACCACCGATGCCTTGCAATGCACACTCGACCGCCTTTTTAGCACAGCGACCGATCAAGGCGATGTCTTCCGCGTTGGCGGCGGCGGCACGACTGAAGTAACCGCTCTTTTGCACGAGTGTTTTCTCGGCGCCCAACATGTCCGCGAATTGTTTTCCGAACCATTTGCCAGGGTTCACGGCGTCCAGTTTGTAGTGGCCGAATGCATCTTTGGGGACGCTTTCGCCACGCGATTCCATTTCTTTGACGATGGTGTCCACGCCGGCACCTTCGGAGATGAAGATGTTGACGCAATCGATCTCGTCCATGATTGCTCGCAGGCGGTTGGCTTCTTCTTCGAGATCGAAACTCATCTCAGGAACGAACACACCGTGCACGTCGCGACGTTCTTGGCTGAGTCCCATCTCGGGCAAGAAGTGGAGCGTTTGCAAACGTTCGCGATACTTGGCGGCGGTGGCAGCGGTCAACCAGCCACAGTTGCGACCCATGACTTCGTGAACAATCAACATGCGCGGGTTGGCGTTGTGTTCGCCGACCACGTTCTCGAAGAACTTGGCGCCTTCTTCCGCGGCGGTCCACGCACCGAGGCTTTGTTGGATGGGGATGACGTCGTTGTCGATGGTCTTGGGCAGACCGACCACGGTCAGTTGGTATTCGTGCTTGGCCAAATAAGCGGCCAAATCCGCGGCGGTTGTGTTTGTGTCGTCGCCACCGATGGTGTGCAACACATCGACTTCATCCGATTGCAATCGCTCCGCAGCAACCTGCAATGGGTCTTGGCCTTCCTTGACCAAGCCGCGTTTGACGCAGTCGGCGACGTTGGTGAGCTTGACCCGGCTGTTGCCGATTGGGCTGCCGCCGTGTTGATGCAAGATTGCCGCGTTTTTCCGCGAGTGGTCGTCGACGACAAAGCTGTCACCGAGCAGCAAACCTTTGTACCCGGATCGGTAGCAGACGATTTCAATTTCAGGAGCTTGCTCTGTATAGGCTTCAATCAGGGCTCCGATGGCCGACGACAGACACGGGGCCAAGCCACCAGCGGTAAGGATTCCGACACGTTTGATCGACATGAGGTTGGTTCCGAAAGCTCAAAGGGCGCGAACGCGTGAATTTTCCAAGAGCCTATCGAATCATCGGATTTTCGTCGCCCCGTCAGGAGTGGTGAAGGTCGCTTTGATGTCGATATTCGCGATCTTGAATTCACCCTCCTGAGCGCAGAGGACGTGCTGTCATTAAGTGTCGTGTTGCCAAGCGTTTATCATCACCCTCCCCCTGGGAGGGCCGAGCATCGGAACCAGCGCGTACTGCCCTCCTCGGCGGCCTAGGGCCGACCGACCCTCCCACGGCTTCGCCGCGGGAGGGTGAATTCAACTTAGCGAACGCAAAAGCGAATCTTCGCCCCGCGATTCCCTCACTCCACCACCGCCAGCAGATCACCGGCTTCGACTTGAGTTCCTGGAGGTGTATGGATTTTGGTGACGACACCGTCGGCAGGAGCGTTGATGGTGGTTTCCATTTTCATGGCTTCGAGAACCAACAGCTTCTGGCCAGCCTTCACTTTTTCGCCTTCGGTGGCCGCGACCGTGATCACCATACCGGGCATCGACGCGGCGACGTGAGTGGCATCCGAAGGATCGGCTTTCACAGCGGCTTTGACATCGACTTCCAAGGATCGGTCGATGACGGACACTTCTCGAGGTTGACCGTTGAGTTCGAAGAACACAGTCCGCGTCCCGTCCGGATACGGTTGTCCAACGGCTAAGTATTTGACGATCAGTCGCTTGCCAGGTTCGATGTCGACCGCGATCTCGTCGCCAGGTTCTTGACCATAGAAAAAGTTCGGCGTCGGCAGCGCAGCCACATCGCCGTAGGTGTTGCGATGCTGCGAGTACTCCTCAAACACCTTGGGGTACAGCAAGTACGTCACCGCATCGCGATCACTGGGGGCTTCGTGAGTGAGTTCGGCCGCTTTCGCTTTGGCGGCCCCCAGGTCCGCGGGTGGCATCGATGCACCAGGGCGTTCCAGCACGGGGGCTTGGTCGCCGAGGATCTTGCGCATGACTTTTTCGGGGAAGCCACCCGGTGGTTGGCCCATCCGACCGCCGATCAGGTCCAAAACACTGGCGGGAAATGCGAGAGCTTTGTTGGTTGTCAGAACGTCTTCCGCGGACATCTCATTGGCAACCAAGAACAACGCCATGTCGCCAACGGCTTTGCTGGTGGGAGTCACTTTCACGATGTCGCCGAACAACCGGTTCACGTCCGCATAGGCGCGGCAGACTCCGGCCCATTGGTCGGCCAAGCCCAACGCACGAGCTTGCTGAAACAGATTCGTGTATTGTCCGCCAGGCATCTCGTGATCGTACAAGTCACCCGTTGCCGGCAAGACATCGCTTTCAAACGGTTTGTAAAATTCGCGAGCGGCTTGCCAGTAGGTTGCCAACTGAGTCAGCGATTCACTGTCCAACGGAGATTCGCGATCGGTGAAACGAAGGGCTTCGACCAGCGTGTTCAGGTTCACTTGGCTGGTTCCGCCTGACAATGGTGCGAGTGCCGCGTCCGCGATTTGCAGGCCTTCCCCGGCGGCGGCCATCAATGTGGATGCCTGAATTCCCCCGGTGTCGTGAGTGTGCAAGTGAATTGGCAAGTCGACTTCGTCGCGCAAGGCACGCAGCAGTTTCACCGCTGCGGCGGGTTTGAGCAGCCCAGCCATGTCCTTGATCGCGATCATGTGAGCGCCACCGGCCTGCAGTTTCTTCGCCAGATCGACGTAGTACTTCAGGTCGTACTTGGTCCGCCGGGGATCTTGCAGGTCGCCGGTGTAGCAGATCGATGCTTCGCAGATGCCGCCTTCTTCGATCACAGCGTCCATCGCCACACGCATGTTTTCTTCCCAGTTGAGCGCGTCGAACACTCGGAAGACATCCATGCCGGCTTGGACCGCTTCGCGAACGAATAGTCGCACGACGTTGTCGGGATAGTTGGTGTAGCCCACCGCGTTGCTGGCTCGCAGCAGCATTTGCGTCAGGATGTTGGGGACCGCTTCGCGCAGGTCCGCAAGACGTTGCCATGGCGATTCCTTGAGGAACCGCATCGACGTGTCAAACGTGGCTCCACCCCACATTTCAAGTGAGAACAATTGCGGGGCCAGGTGGGCGTAGGCTGGCGCGATACGGAGCATGTCATCGGTGCGAACTCGCGTGGCCAGCAACGATTGATGCGCGTCACGCATCGTGGTGTCCGTGATGAGCAGGCCTTTCTGATCGCGAATCCAGCTCACCAAACCCTCGACGCCTTCTTCTCGCAAAATGTCAGCGGTTCCGCGAGGTGGCTTGGACGCCGATGGGATCTCGGGAACGGGAGCCGGCTCGCGGCGGACGGCAGGCGGGCGTCCCGTGACAAGCGGGTTGCCGTTGACGATCGTTTCGCCCAGGAACGTCAGCAGTTTGGTGGCTCGGTCGCGCCGGCGTGGTAAACGGAACAGTTCCGGAGTCGTGTCGATCAAAAGTGTCGTGGCTTCGACATCCAACAACGAGGGATGATTTACCATCCGACTAAGAAAACGAATGTTCGTAATCACGCCGAGGAATCGCAAATCCAGC
>NZ_JBICHO010000594.1:0-6915 GCF_043100905.1 Rhodopirellula sp. JB055
CCATCGCCTATTGGCAGGTTGGTCACTCGGCATTCGACCCTTTGGTATTTTTGGACGTACAGAATCCGAACGGGGGGTTGTTTCTTTCGCCAGGTAACGGGCAAAATCTTGCCGCCTTCGACTTGGGCATGAGGTATGTAATAAACGACTCCCATGTGGTCCGGGGAGACGTCAGCCAAGACTCGGTCCAGGTCCCAGAGTGACGCGCCCAAATAGTTCGCGCCCGCGTGGTTTTGATAGAGTGCCTGAATGCCAATCTTCCCGCAGTAGCTCGCGAGCTTTGCGAATTGTCGTTTCCATTGATCAATCTGCAGTGGGATCGGTTGATTCGGGGTGTACTTTCCATATCGCATTCGGAAGCGGGAGATGCCCAGGTCGGCGGCGGTCTCCAGAACCGTTGTTCGATGCGGATCGTCCATGTCGCCGATGTCGGTCGTGATCAGCGTGATTTCGAGCCCATGCTTTTGCATCGCCTTTTGCATTTCAGGCAGCTTTTCAGCGGCTTCCGCCGGTGCCACGTTACCGCCTTTTCGCACGGTGGCTTCTACACCGTCAAAGCCCGCTTCAGCGAGCGCGATGGCCATGTCGTCAAAGGGCATCGAGTTCAGAGGCTTGGTGAAAACACAGATCGGCCAGCGGCGACCGGTTGGCTCTTCCGCAGCGAGCAAGCCACGAGTGGAAAGGGACGCGAGCGAAGCGGCGGCGAGGGAGCCAGCGAGGAAATCACGACGGTTGGGCATGATGGATTCCGTGTCGACGGTGGGGTGTGGGGGCGGGGCGTGACGCTCCTGCGGTGCGCAGAGTCAAGCAAAGGAAGCCGCCAGTTTAACCGAACCGTTGAGCGAAATTGCCGAGAACGGCGTCCTCATGAGATTCGCGTGGGACTCGCCGACGAGCGGTTCGTTAGCTTGCGAAGGCGGAATTGAGTCCGCGAGTTTGCGTCAGGAATTCTTTGATCGATGGCAGGCGATCATCGACATTGGGTTCGATCATTCTCGAGATCACCCGAGCCACTTTGGGGTGAATGTCATCGCGGCGTTCCAGGATTGGCGTCGCGGTTTCCGTGTCGTGTTGCAACGCAGCGCGACCGCTGACGATTTCACCTTGCCACGGGTGTTGGAAGGTCAGCAAGCAGTAAAATGTGACGCCGAGCGAGAACACATCGACGCGTTGATCGGTCGCTCGGCGACGCACGATTTCCGGGCACATGTACAGGGGCGTGCCCGTTCGGTTGCCAGGTGCCATGAACGGTGGCGTCGCCGGGACGGTCAGGCCAAAGTCGATCAAGCGAACACCTGAGACGGTTTCTTCGCCTTCTTTGGGAGGCGTGCAAATGAAGTTGCGAGGGCAGACGTCTCGGTGGATGAAGCCTTGTTCATGCACGTATGCGAGAGACTCGGCCATCTCTCGCATCAGCAGCATTTCTTTGCCATCGATGACTTCGCGTTTCTTGCGAACGATGACGTCTTGGATGCCGGCGCCAGCGATGTATTCCATCACCAGGATGCGCTGGTTCTTGGCCGTGATCCCGTGTTCGTAAGTCTTCACGATCAGCGGATGCTTCATCTGCATCGCAATTTCGCCTTCGGAAGGTTTGTTCAACCCTTTGAAGCGACTTTCAAACAATTCGTACTTTTCAGGGTCAAGGATTTTGACCCCCACGTTCTCTTTGCGTTCCAGGTCGTAGGCAACAAAGAAGTTGCTCATCGTTCCGGTTGCGGCGGTGCGTGACCGCTCGAATCGTTTTTCAACATCGATTCGCTTCAGCGAGCCACCGCCGCCTTTGGAGAACGCGCCTTTGATCGAATCGAGCAGCCCCATCGCTTACTTCCCGCAGTAGTCGATGGCGGTGGCGATTTCCGTCTTCAACGATTTTCGGTGAACGATGCGATCGATGTAACCATGTTCCAACAGGAATTCGCTGGTTTGAAATCCTTCGGGAAGTTCGATGCCGATGGTGGCTTTGATGGTTCGCGGACCAGCGAACCCGATCAGGGCCTTTGGTTCAGCAAAGACCAGATCCCCGAGCGAGGCGAAGCTGGCCGCGACACCGCCCATGGTTGGGTTGGTAAGCACGCTGATGAACAAGCCGCCGGCAGCGTGATAGCGTGAAAGCGCGGCGGAGACCTTGGCCATTTGCATCAACGACAGGATGCCTTCGTGCATTCGAGCCCCACCACCGGAAGCGCTGATGATGATCAACGCCAGGTTTTGTTCGGTGGCGCGTTCGATCAATCGTGTCAGGCGTTCGCCGACGACCGATCCCATGCTGCCCATGATGAAGGCACTGTCGGTCACAGCGAACGCGACCCGCCGAGCTCGGATCATTCCGGTGCCGGTCAGGACAGCGTCGGTCAGTCCGGTGCGTTTTTGTTCGCCGACCAAGCGGTCGGCGTAGGGACGACGGTCGCTGAATTCCAGCGGGTCGGTCGGCCGAAGCTGTTCGTTCATCGGTTCGAACGTGCCGTCGTCGAGCACTTGAGCGACGCGTTCCCAGGCGCTCACATAAAAGTGATGATCGCACTGGGGGCAGACGTTCAGTTGTTGCTGGACTTCTTTGTAAAACAGCGACGCGCCGCACGAGTCGCATTTCCTCCACACACCCTCGGGGACCCCTCGTTTCCGGTTCCCGGCCGTGTTGGGCGCGGGGCGGTTGGGGGGGCTGGGCGTTGAGTCGGAAGGTGTCGACGTTGCTGCGGAAGACGGTTGCCCGTTGCTTTTCACTGCGCTGTCCACTGCGGGGTTTTCCACTGCGGTATCCATTTCCACTTTCGGGATCAGTCCAAGAGCATGTCGTCCACGGTCAGTCCACCGGGGATCATTGGCAGCACGTGTTCTTGGTAGGGCACTTCGACGTCGAGCAAGAAGGGGCCATCGTGATCGATCATTTCTCGCGTGGCGCCTTCGAGGTCGGCTTTCTTTTTAACCGTGGCGGCACCACAGCCGTAGCCTTTGGCGATTTGCACAAAGTTCGGGTAACGGTCGGTGGCATATTCGAAGCGATCCGCTGTGCTCTTGCCCTTGGCTTCTTCGTGATCGATGGGGCCAAGGTAGGTGTGAGCACGGTTGCGATCCATGAATCGGTCTTCCCACTGAACCACCATTCCCAGGTGTTGATTGTTCAGCAGCAGGACTTTCACAGGCAGCTTTTCGCAGAAGCACGTGGCGAGTTCTTGGATGTTCATTTGAAAACTGCCGTCGCCGTCGATGTCGATGACGAGTGCATCCGGGTGAGCGGCTTGCACACCCATGGCGGCTGGCAAGCCAAAGCCCATTGTGCCGAGTCCGGAGCTGCTCATCCAAGTCCGAGGTTGGCGGAACTTGAAGAATTGAGCGGCCCACATTTGGTGTTGGCCCACGCCGACGCTGACGTAAGTTTCGCGATCGGCGGTGATTTTGCTGAGCGTCGCGATCGCGTGCTGTTGCAAGATGCCATCGAACGAATCGTCGTATTTCAGCGGGTACTTGGCTTTCAAGTCCGTGCAGGTTTTCTGCCAGGCTTCGATCTCAGGAGCTTGAACGATTGCATTGAGTTGCCCCAGCACATCCTTTACGTCGCCGCGAACCGGGATGTGGGCCTGTTTGTTTTTGTTCAGCTCGGATGCATCGATGTCGACATGGATGATTTTCGCGTCTTTCGCGAACGCTTCCACTTTGCCGGTCACTCGATCATCGAAACGCACGCCCAATGCGATCAGCAGATCGCAGTCGCGAACGGCGTAGTTGGCGTAGGCGGCACCGTGCATGCCCAACCAATCCAGCGAACGAGGGTCGTCCGGCGAAACGGCGCCGAGTCCCATGATGGTTGTGACCGTCGGGATGCCAGTTTTCTTGATGAGCTCGCGAAGTTCTTCGCTGGCTTCACCAGAGATAATTCCCCCGCCGGCGTAGATCACGGGGCGACGAGCCAGTTTGATGGCCGCGGCCATTTGTTTGATCGTTTCGCCGGCGACTTTGGCTGGTTCGGGACAGTATCCCGGCAGGTCCATTTCTGGATCCATGTCGATCGGGAAGTTGCCCAGTTGAACGTCTTTGGGCATGTCCACCAAAACGGGGCCAGGTCGACCGCTGGTCGCGATGTGAAAGGCTTCCTTCATGATGCGCGGCAAATCGGCCAAGTCGGTCACCAGGTAGTGGTGTTTGGTGATTCCGCGACAGATCTCGACCATCGGAGTTTCTTGGAACGCGTCGGTTCCGATTGCTCCCGTGGGAACTTGGCCAGTGATGCACAGCATTGGGATGCTGTCCAGTTTGGCGTCCGCGATGGCGGTGACCAGGTTGGTGG
This sequence comes from Rhodopirellula sp. JB055, assembly GCF_043100905.1. Lineage (NCBI taxonomy): Bacteria > Pseudomonadati > Planctomycetota > Planctomycetia > Pirellulales > Pirellulaceae > Rhodopirellula > Rhodopirellula sp. JB055. Next base: position 4,286 of record NZ_JBICHO010000594.1, read on the forward strand.
CACCGGGGCCGCTGGTCGCCATCACCACACCGATTTTGCCGGTGCTGCGCGAGTAACCTTGGGCGGCGAAAGCACCACCTTGCTCGTGGCGGGGAAGAATGGTGCGAATCGAATCCCCGTACCGAGTCAGGGCTTGGTGCATGGGCATGCTGCATCCGCCAGGGTAGGCGAACAAGACTTCGACGCCGTGATCGACCAACGATTTGACGAGTACATCGGCTCCATTCATCGGTTGCTGATCGCCTTTCGCGGCGTTGGCGTTGGAAGAGCTCGAAGCGGTACTCATCGGTGGTTGACTACTGGGGACAGAGTGGGATTCGAAAAGAGTCGAAATGGACCTTGCTCCGATCGTGAAAAACTTCCGAAGCTAGGACCCTCCAACGTAAATTCCTCAGCCCTGACTGGCAATGGTGAAAACGAGGAACTGAACCCAATGACCTTTGTTTTAGACCTGCTCGCGATCGCCCTTGGAGGCTCCATTGGGGCGGTATGTCGCTACTTGATCGGGTTGGCGGTGGTTTCTGCCCCGTTAAGCGGTTGGCTGACAATGCATGGGAGTGTCGGCACGACCCTTGCAAACTTGCTCGGATGCTGCGCCCTGGGAGGGCTGTACCAGTTCTCGCAAGCCATCATGGCAACGGATTGGGTCGCGACCGGTTGGGCAGCGTCTTTGGCTCAACCTCGCACGCTGTTGGCCGTTCGAATCGGGGTTTTGGGGAGTTTGACGACGTTCAGCACTCTGATTGGCGAGACGGCCGTGTTTGCCTCGCAGGGCCGGGTTTTGGCCAGCTCCCTGCTTTTGGGCATCAATGTCATTGCTGGTTGGTGTCTTTTTTGGGCCGCGGTGTCGGTCGTTCGGAATTGGACCTCATGATCGCTTCGGTTGTTTCCCTTCCCATTGGCAATTGGGTGATGCGTTTGCTGCCCTTGCTGGCAGCAGTGCTTTCCGGATGGATGGCGGCTCCCGCCAACGGCCAGACCATGCCCGGTTTTTACAGTGCATTTGGCAAGACCGGTACGACTCGCAGTCGTCACGTGGCCTCCGAATCGGAGTCCTTTGATTTGCCGGCTGCGTATGTTTCGGCATCGCAATTTGCCGAGGACGCCTCGCTGCACGCAGTTTCGGTGTCGCCCGACGGCCAAATCTTGGTCGCGGTGGGTGATTGGGGCGTGATCGTTCGAAGCGAAGATGCGGGCAAAACTTGGCGAAATTTTGCCTCCGGCATCGACGTGGCTCTGTGTGACGTTCGTTTTCTGAATGAGACCCGCGTGGTGGCGGTCGGTGGCGGCTATGAATCGGTGACTGGGCTGAGCCGAGGTGTGGCGATTGCCAGCGATGATGCCGGCCGGACATGGCACCGCGTGGATGCGATGGAAGCGACAAAACTTCACCGCATGGCAATTCGAAACAGTTTCGATGCCGAACCGTTGCCTGCGGGATCCCTGGAGGCTATCGGGGACGACGCGGAAGCTTCCGGCGGAAATCGCTTTCACTCGTTCGATGGCGGTTTGACTTGGCAAGAAGACACGGCTCAATCGCCTGAATCCAAAACGAAGCTGCGAGACTGGCTCCGCCAAGATGTTTTGCTCGAAGACAGCCAATCGGCTCGCCAAACCAAGGGCGAGGGATGGCGAATTCGCGTTGGTGCTCATGGACTGATCGAGCGATCGACAGACGACGGGGAAACATGGAACCCGGTGCGCGGGGCCAGCCGTGCTGCCGCGGTGATGTTTGTGGCTGCGTCCGAGCAAACGGTGCCATGGGCGTTGATCGGTCGCGAAACCTTGGAAATGAAACGACGTGTCGTCGTGGTGCTGGATTCTGCCACTCCAGCTGGCGCACAAACCGTTGGCAGACTGGGCCGGGTGCGGCATGCGGCGATGCGACTGGGAGTTGCCAAAGCAATCTGGTGCAGCAGTCCAACATCGGATCGGCAGCCTTCGGCGGATCTGCTGCGAGAGCATCAGCCCGCGGTGGTGGTGCTGGACGCGAATTTGCCTGAGACGACCCGGAACGCTTGGGTGAACGCGACATTGGATGATTCCAATTTTCCGTCGACGGCTTCGCGAATTCGCAAGCAACCTCGGCGGGTTTATGCCAGTGAGTTGCTGATCGATGCCGATGGCCATGCCACAGTTCACTCATCTCGCAGCGTCGCGCTTCGTAGCGATGCGTTGCTGTCCGGGCGAGCGGTGTTGGCGGGCGATTTGGCACTGGATGCGATGATGGTGGTGACACCAGGGATGGCGGTCCCCGAGAGCGTCGTTGTTTCGCCAGTGCCAGGGACAGCAACGGAGCTTCGTCGGGATTTGTCGCTGACGGGCGGGTTGGTGTTGGAGGCTGGTCAACAGTTTGATTCTGACGTCGCTGCCCAAGCATCGCGGCGACGTTTGCAAATCGCGACGGCAAGGATGAGTCAATTGTCGCGTTTGAAAGAGCTGCTACACGATCCGGGGCTTCGTCCCAAGGAACTGACTGACACGCTGGAGGTTCTCTTGCCTCGGACGGCGGTGGAAGACCGGACTCGGATGCTGTGGTGGTTGTGGGGTCAAACTCGGCAAGCAGCACGGATCGCCAGTGCGGGCGGCAACTGGAAACATGCGGAATCCCTGACGGCATGCGAAGACAC
>NZ_JBICHO010000595.1:0-22195 GCF_043100905.1 Rhodopirellula sp. JB055
CCGTTGATGTTCGCGAGCAATTGCCAAGGCACTTCGTATTTCTCAGCGATGTCCATCAGGGTTTCATTGGGCGCGACTCGGTGTGGTTCCGCCAAGAGGTGTTCGCTGGAGTAAATCACTTCCGCGGCGAGAGGGTCGAGACGACTGAGCAACTCATCGCGTTGTTCGCTGGTCAGGTTGGGAGTTTCATAGAACAGGCTCAGAGTCGCCAAGGCTTCGCGTCGTCGATCGGAGTGGTACTGCCGGTCGGCGGTTGCAATGGCGTTACTCAAACCTGCCGCCGCGATTGGGTCGGATTCTGCTGCAGGGCTGATGCTAGCAGGAGCATCGGACGAGCCGATCGACGCGACCGCGGTGTTGGGATCAGGAGCGGAGTAGGTGGCTCCCGTCGAGGTGTATTCTTGATTGGGGTTGAGCTGAATTGGTGTGCTCGAGCCTGGCGTCACCTCAGGCAAACGACTGGCTTGCAGGTTGGCAGCGGGAGAATCCAAGTCCGACATGGAGAACGACTCGGATTCATTCGCGAGGTTATCAGTCGCCGAGGAAGGCACATCGGCGAAGCTGCGATTGATGGAATCCATCGGCATCGTATCGGCGGGTGCCTGTGGCTCGTCACTCGTGTCCTCGCCATCGAGCGTTTCAAAGCCTGTCGGCGAATTGAACTCAGGCTGCGAATTACCAGATTCATTGAGCGCCATATCGAGGTCGTCAAAACCTCCGTCCCCTGAATCGTTGCTGGCGGTGCCTTCATCGATCCCAAAATCTGCGAGGGGATCGAGAGTGCCTAACGCTTCCGGGATGCCGTCGCTGATATCGAACGTATCCGCATCCACGATCAGATCCCTCGCCACCTCGGGTGGCAACGCATCGGGGGGCGTTGTCATGGAAATCCAGGCCCCGTAGAGGACCGTCGTCATGAGTACGACAATGGCGGCTGTTTTCAAAGTCTGCACGGCAATAACTCCCCTGCCGGGTACGTGCTCACAAGGTGAATTTTGTAAGTGTTGCCTCTTCCATAGTGCATCGAATCCGTTGAAGACCAGACCAATCTGTGGAGCGTCTGAACATTGAGCAGGTTCTAGCCTGAACTTTGGAAGCGATTTTTATTCTCCGGAGTTTGAAAATTGATTTGTCAGCGCCACTGAACGCAAAAACGCAGCTTACGTTTCGATGTCAAAACGAATGGCGGACTCCGGAACGAACCCACCCGGCCAACATGCGAAACTTGTTTCGAATGACGGTGGGTTGCCCATGGAAGTCTGGATTCGCGATTCGTATGGACATGCTACTTGATTGCCCCCTTTGCCCTAAAACTGATTTTAAACCGATGAAAAAAATTGCCCTTGCCCTCACTGCTCTTCTGTCCGCTGGTTCCGTCTCGAACTTGTTCGCGGACACAACGGACTCACAAAAATTCACTGCGAACGTTTCGGTTGCGATGAGCGTGACGGCTCCTGCCGACGCGGTCCTGACTCACGATGAAACTCACGCCAACCAAGCCTTCACGGCTCAACCGTGGAACGTGATTGGTAACAGCCAAAACGGTGTGAGCGTTTCGTTCGCGACGAATGGCCCGTTTGTGAATACCGCCGATCCCACTTTCAAACGAGATGCGAAATTGGGCTTGGCTATCAACAGCCAAACCGGTCCGGGGTCGTTCTCGATCTCGCAGGCCACCGGACAAACGGACTACGCCAACTCGGTCAATATCGCGACCGTTTCTGCCGTCAGTGACGGTGTTTCGAATGCAACCTTGGATTTGTCGGTCGAGTTTATCACCGGAACGTTTGGGTCCTTCGCGGCGGGAACCTACCAAACAACCGTGACGGGAACGATCACGGCTCTTTGATCCGTCGTTGATAAAGATGCCCCCGGAATGATTCGCATCAGGCGAAGTCATTCCATCCCCACGAGTCAAACGCCGTGACTTGCCCACGTCACCGCGATCTGGATACCCGCAAAATTTGCCCCTGGTTCAACCATGCCCCGCTGAACCGATCGCGGCGTTTCTATGATCTACGACTCGACAATGCGACGGCCCGTGAGAGATCACGGGCCGTCTGCATTGCTGCTGTGCTGTTTCCCGCTCGGACGCTACTGTACGCCGACAAGAGTCGAGATCGCGGACGATCGATTTGACGACGCTTTTCGCGGTTGAAAATCGCAACCGCTTCAGGATTCGGGGTGGGCGTACAACTGTACAACCCCATACAGCATCGATGAGTGAAACATCTCGTTTCACCTCTGTGCCCCGATGAGATGCCTCTTTGTTGTTTTTGATTTGTCCCACGTCGATTCCCCGGGTGTTCTGCATCCGATTGAAAAGAATCCTGGGGCTGATCTGCCTTCTTTCTTCGTTGGTGGGGTGCGTCTACCGGCCAGATTACCATCGAACCTCCATCGATGAATTGATCCAGCAATCGTTGGATCATTCCAACGCTTCCAACGGAGGCGATCCGGAGCTGATTGGAAACGTTCACGATCACTCTGTCGTTGTCGATGGCGTGATGGTTGATGATCACGACACCGTGATCATAGGAGAAGAGAATTTGATCGACGGATTCAGCCAAATGCCTCAGGAAGAGATCATTCCGCTGAAACTGCTCCCGGTCTTGCAAGCTCAATCGTCACGGGTCGCTCGCGTCAACTACGACGGGAACAACTTGATCAACGAGGAATTCATCGAGACCGATGTTCGCGAAGTGTTGACGTTGTTGGCCACCGACGCCAACTTGGATTTGGTGCTGGACGACAACGTTGCCGGAATCGTCAATGCACAAATCAATGATCTGACGGTCGATGAAGCCGTTGAGAAGGTCTTGTTGCCGTTGGGGTTGGCATCTTCACGCCGTGGCAAGCAATTGATTGTCGCCCCGCCCGATCCCGCATCGCCACTTTTCGCGATGGTGTCGATCAAAACGCAGTATCAACCTCTGCACATGGATCCGAACACGCTGTTGGAAACTGTGCCGGTGTCTTGGTTGCAGTACGTGACGGTCATCGAGCAAGCCAAGACGATGTTGGTTGAAGCACCACCACGGATTGCCAATGACATCATCGAACGTTTTCAAAACATCGATCAACCGATTCCGCAGGTGGTGTTGGAAGCAATCATTTGCGTGGTGTCGCCCGATTCCGGTTTCCAATTTGGTTTGGATTGGCAACACGCAGTCGACATGGATGGCGTGAAGGAACTCTCGATTGGTGCATCGGGGCTGGCATTGAACGGTGAACTTTCGCAAGCCGGTTTGGATGCGATCTTCTCTGATTTTGGAAGCACGTCCGCGTTCGTTCGATTGCTTTCCGAAAAAGGTTACTTGACCATCCGCGCGACCCCACACGTGATGGCAAAGGATGGCGAGCAAGCCAACATCGCGATCAATCGCGAAACGTTCTTCAGTGTGCAACCGCCGGGTTCGACTGGAAACAACTCGGTGTTCTTTCAACAGAACATTCAAAAGGTCGATGCTGGGATCATGTTGGACATCACACCACACATTCGTGGTGATGAAGTGACGATTGATATCGAGAAAGCGGAAGTCAGTGAGGATGTTCGAAATGCAACCCCGGCTCTGTCAATCAATCAGTTCCCTATCATCAACCGTCGAAGTGTATCCACAACGGTCAGTGTCAAAGACGGCAAAACCATTGTCATTGGTGGATTGGTTCAAAGAGAGACGGTCGATCGAGTCAATCGCATTCCAGGACTGAGTCGACTGCCCGGAGTGGGCTACCTTTTTCAAACGACCCAGCGGCAAACGCGCGACGCGGAAGTGGTGATTTTTATCTCACCAAGAATCGTGCGATCAACGGGCACTGCGTTCATCACCTCGGGTGGTTGATTTCGCGTGCTGATCGCGATGCCGCGTGAACATTCGGCTGTGCATGGACGCTCTTTTTACGGACATTCTCTTTGATGAAAACACTCGCTTCAATCTTTCCAATGATACGTTTCATTCAAAAGCCTTTTGAGTGTCACGCGGGTCAAGACTACGCTTCGCCGGCACGTGTTCGTTTCCGCCGCGTACGAACTTGGGGGCTTGCCTGTTTGGCATCGGCTTTGATGACGAGTGTTGTGCAAGCTCAAACGCCTGGAGTTCGGACTGGGGCCATCGACACGCGTGACGGCCGTCGTGTAAGCATCGAACAACGAGTGGAACAAGCGTTTCGAATTGAGCCAGTCGTGCAACGGTTCAAGGGACGCCGCGGCGAAGTGATTCCTTTCTCGTTCACGGTCACGTCGACCGGCAAGACGATGCAGATCGATGTGTCGCCGATTCAATTGCGGCAGGAAGAGTCAGGGATCATTTTGCACGATGAACACAGCCCGCCGATGGAAGGGGTGAAGTTCACAACACCGACTCGGTTCACTCTGAACGCAGGCGAAACGGTAGAGTTGAAAGGAAAGGTGACGATCCCGCTGGCGAAGACAAACTATTTGTCGTTTGGGCTGTTGGTTCGCGATGAGGGAATGGTCGACGAACCAACCGACGCCGATGCCGCGGGCGGTCAAACGCGAGCCGCCATTCGCTACGTCACGCAGTACGTTCTCCGAGTGGACGTTGAAACGGGGTTGACGAACCTGAGCAGCATCGAGCAGATGGAAATCGAAGACGCCCAAGTCGTCTCGCACGAAGGCATGCCGTACATCCGAGCGTACGTCAAAAACCCGAGTAACTTTGCACTGGAGTGTCGGGTTCGGGCAGAGTTGTCGCATAAGGATTCTAGCGACGCATCCAATTCTCGTTCTTCCGATCCGGTTGCTCTGTTCATGCCTTCGCGAGCCAACTTGGACGATGACGAGAAGTATTTGGTTCGCATGATGCCCAATGCTCGGCTGCGTTTGGAAGCTCCGCTCGAAACGTCGCTCATCGACGGGCAATACGATTTGAATTTGATGGTCAGCAACGGCCGGAGAACGATGTTGGAGCGGACTTTCCCACAAACGTTGCTGGTGAATTCCTTTCGTGCCTTGGACACTCGCATCGCCAACCTGGGCCCTGGCGTGACGTTGGAACCCGCCCAGATTGAACTGGGGCGTGTTGAAGGAACACAACGAATGGTGACATTGAAGGTGAAGAACAACAGCGACGATGACCAATTGATTCATTTGCTTCCGCGCGATCATCTCGGCGAACCAATGAGTCGCCTGATGTTGTCGAGCACCCAGTTTGAATTAGCCGCCGGTCGGTCCAAAACCATCCGTGCTCTCTTGCGAGGCGTCTCAAAAGAAACGTCTCAGTGGGGAACGCTGGACATCATTCGCCGCAACCTCCAAACGCTCAGCGATGTGGAGTCCGCAACGTCGCTGCCTTTGGAGTTGGTTCACAAGCAACGGCCACAGTTGACGGTCGCCGCCGGACCATTGCAGTGGGCGACGCTCACCGACGGAAACGCGTTTGTGATTGAAGTCGCCAACGAAGGCGATGGCTATGCACCAATTCATGGTGAACTGTTGTTGGGCCAAGACGATGGTTCTCGTCCTCACCGGCTATTGGACGGTTTCGGCCGCTGGTTGGCGCCCGGGCAAAAACGCGAACTGCAATTTCATCTTCCGGCGGAGATTGAGGCCGGACGGTATCAGATTCGTCTAACGGTTCGTTCACGAGACAACTTGTCGGTGGAAGAACAGGTTGTGGTGTTGGATTTGACCGAAGAAATGTTGCGAGGTTCGCAGCAGGTCAACGAGGAGGCCGCCGCGGTTTCGAACACGGACGCCCGTTCGACGTCACTTCGCTAGTTGACTGTCACGACTTGTTTTCAGGTTAGTGGACAAGGCGACGAGTCCTGAACTGGCGTCCAAACCAAGGACCCGTCGGCTCGTCCACTACTCTCGAAATGAGTCCTGACAGACCACTAAGCAGGTCGGCAGGAATGATCGGGGAGAACCTCACGGCGGCGAGTCTCTCTGAAACCCGCAACTGACAGCGTCTCGGAGAGACCCCGCGACGTGATCAAGTCCATTGACTCCCGCTCACGTGCTTTGCGTCTACGTCGTGTGAGGCTCCAACTCGCAAGTCAGGCCTGTCACGCGTGTTTGCTGGGTCTGTTCGTCTCCCCTTTTAAGGTCGGGCCCGAGCATGGAAAGCGGCACCGGTTCCTCGATCGACAACGCCAAAGATGGAACCGTCCAGGCTGAGCCGATCCATGTCCCTGACGAATCGAAACCACCCGGGTAGTCTGGTGTTCGCTTGCTCATTTAGATTGTTGGCGAGATCTCGAAAGTCTCGCCGTTGAGCGGCACGGATTTATCGAGTTTCCGTTATTCCACCTCACTCGCAATTTTGGTTTCTCATGTCGGATTGGACTCCCTCCCAGTGGCAATCGGATCACGATGGACGACTGACCGCGATGGTTGATTTCGCCTTGAAAGCCGGCCAGCACACGCTGACTCACTTCGGTAAGTCATCTCTCTCTGTCGATCGAAAATCCGATGATTCGCCGGTGACCATCGCTGACCGCGAAGCCGAGCAATTGGTTCGCAAACTGGTCGCGGAGCAATTCCCTGAGGATGCGATCGCAGGGGAAGAGTTCGCCGACAGCGAAGGAGCGAGCCAATATCGCTGGGTCGTCGATCCCATCGACGGAACGAAATCGTTTATCTGTGGTGTGCCACTGTACAGCACATTGCTGGCTTTGGAATGTGATGAGACTCCGATCGGCGGAGTCATCTACCTTCCCGCGACGGATCAATTGGTCGTCGCCGCAGTGGGCGGAGGTTGTTATCACAGCGATGATTTGAAAACCTGGAAAGAGGCTCGTGTGTCCGAGCAAACCGATCTGGCGAAAGCTGTTTTTGTGACCAGCGAAGCAAAATCGTTTGGCGATCGAGGTGAAGGTCCTGGTGGTGACAGCGATGTGTTTACCGCCTTGCAGCGAGACACATGGCTGACGCGAACATGGGGGGATGGTTACGGGTATGCGATGGTCGCGACTGGTCGTGCCGATTTGATGGTCGATCCGATCTGCAATGCGTGGGATGTCGCCGCGATGGCGCCGATCCTTGCAGAAGCTGGCGGGCGATTCACATCATGGGAAGGCGTCGACACGGTTCGCGGCGGCGATGGAGTTGGAACCAACGGGCACCTTCACGATGCCGTTTTGGAACGACTGAAGAAGTAACGTTGCTGACGTTGGTCAAAAAAAGAGCCACCACGGAATCTGCTTCCGCGGTGGCTCGACTGCTCAGCCAGCGTTGATTGGAGTGAATCGGTCAGGGTGTCCGATCAGAATTCCTCATCGATAATTTCTTTTGCCGCGCGTGTTCCCAGTGCGCCCCAAACTCCAAAGGGACTCTGCGAACCCGCTGGGTTGATTGCCCAACTGTCCCAGCGAACTGGTGGTGCACCCGAATTGCCAGCGTCGATTGATTCGGTGATGAACTTGACGGCACCATCGGCCATCAAGACATGCACGCCACCTTGATGGTGGCTGCTAGGTGGCAAGATGCCTTCGTTGTGGCGGTTGCCCTGCATGCAGATTTCGGAGTTGGGCGGAAGGATCGTGTTCATGCCAGAGAACAACGGCCGGCCATACGCCCATTTGAATCCACGTTCCATTTCGCCAGCCGGTCCGGTGATCGCCGGCGAGGCGACAAACGGGGCCCCATTCCGCCAGAACAGTGGACGCTCGGGGTCAATCATCGATCGGCATGCGAGTGCATTGTCCGGGCCCGATGGGTTTCCACTGTTGGCTTGAATGCTGGTCGGTGCATCCGGTGGCAACGCGCGAATGTCCCGGTCACCGAGACTGGTGATGATCTCACCGGCCGCAATCGTATTGGACAATCCGTCGAGGATTTCTTTGAAACTGGTCGAACGACTCGCAACGAAGACTCCGCGACAGGCTGCTCGTTCGGCTTGGGCCCAGGCACTGTTGGGGGTGTTGGCTCGATCCTGTTCCGCACCAACATGCATGTGGTGAGTGGAGTCGCCTAAACACGCCGCGTAGTTCGTTCGACCTTGCGCGGGCAAACCCTCACCTGGATCACTCGGGCAACGCAACGTGGGAATGTTGGTCAACCACGGACGGTAGCGGTTCCCGGCCATGTTGTGATCGCTCAAGTTCATACGTGCATCGGGACCCATCGCCTGGAAGTCGATGACACCATCGCCATCCGAATCCATCGGATTGCTGATCTGTTCCCAGAGGGCTTGCTGTTCGAAGAATGGTGTCAGGCCGGGTAGCCAACTGAGTTCGTTGCGGTTGTGGCCACCGCCGCCAGCCGCGCGACGGGATGGGTTAGGTGATCCGGAGTTCGCTTCATTGGTTGTTCCCGCAGAGTGCGCGGGGAGCATGTTGTAGGCGGAATGGTAGTTGTGCAGCGACAAACCAATTTGCTTGAAGTTGTTGCTGCAACTCATCCGACGGGCCGCTTCTCGAGCGGCTTGCACGGCGGGCAATAAAAGTCCAACGAGGACTCCGATGATGGCGATCACCACCAGCAATTCAACCAACGTGAAACCGTTGGGTTGAAATCGTCGTTTCATGATCGAGTTCCTTGTACAGGGGCGGGAAAAAAGGGAGGGAAAACAGGCAGGAATGATTGAGATCGGAAAGTCATTCGGCGAAGACATCAATTCGCCGTGTCTCCATCGTCCAGAGACGCGTTGCTATCAAAGTCATGTGGGTTCTCTTCGACGTACTGATTCAGTTCGTCATCTGAGGGAGCGGTCGCGGAATCGTCGCAGCCGGAGAAACCAATCAGGCCTCCGAGCACCAACAACCAAAGGAACTTCTTCATGGTGTTTGCCTTTCAATTTGCAAGAAAAAACGAGAGATGATCACGGCGTTGCACGTCCCCGTGGCGATCCACTGGCGACTTGGCTTCTCGCACAAAGGTGCTGAGGGTTGCCAAACAAGATCCTCCAAGGGAGGGGCTCGGGTGCGTTTTGCCGCATCGTAGTCTATAGTCCTCAGGGGCGGAGAATGAACCCCTGCAGGGCGCTTAAAATGGACACGGCTGCCAGAAAACGTTCTCTAGGGGCCTCTTGCCATGCCGAAACCGGTTTCAGATTCCCAATTTCTTTCGCGGGCCATCGATGGCTGACGCGTGATCACCTTGCTTCCAGAGTCCTGTGTTGATGCTTCGTAGATTGAGTGTGTTCTTGTTTGCCGTCGCGGTCATCGGCTGCTCGGTTGTTGTTGCCGAAACGAAATCAGCGTCGACGTTCGACCCGGTGCCCGTCATCTTTGATACCGACATCACTGGTGATTGCGATGATGTGTTAGCGCTCGCGATGTTGCATGCTTTGCAAGATCGTGGTGAATGCGAACTCAAAGCCGTGACGATCTCCAAGGTCAATCCTTTGGCAGCCCCGTTTGTCGATGCGATCAATACGTTCTATGGTCGCGGTGACTTGCCGATTGGCGCCACCCGTGAAGCCCAGCGTCGCGAAAGTCTCTATTTGAAATTGTGCAAGACCCGGGATGGCAACGATTTTCGGTACCCCCATGATTTGCTTCGCAGCGATGACGCACCGACTGCGGTGGAGGTTTTGCGGCGGACATTGGCGGAAGCGGAGGACGCTAGCATCGTCATCATCCAAGTCGGCCTCGCGACAAACCTGGCGGATTTGTTGGAGACCAAAGGTGATGACATCAGTCCGCTGGATGGCGTGGATTTGCTTCGCAAAAAGTGCAAGCTGATTTCAGTGATGGCGGGTTGCTTCGGGCCGACGCTCGGCAAGCCGCGACACGATGAAGCCAACGTCGTCAACGGCATCGATGCGATGCGACGGTTCGCGGAGCGATCACCTGACGATGTACCAGTCGTGTGGAGTGACTACCGGATTGGGATTGCGGTGCCCTACCCACGCGAAAGTATCGCTCGCGACTATTCCTACGTGCCGCATCACCCTGTTCGCGAAACCTACTTGTTGCACAGCGGTCCCAACCACGACCGACCCACCTGGGATTTGACCAGTGTGCTCTATGCGGTGCGTCCCAACGATCATTACTTTGGGCTTTCTCAACCTGGCCGTGTGGTCGTGGATGAGAAGGGATTCACCGAATTTCACCCGCACGCGAATGGGCGTGATCGACTGCTGGAAATGACTCCCGAACAGGCGATTCGCGTGATCGAAGTTCAGCGAGCGCTCTCCAGCCAACCGCCTCGCCAACTCAACGGCAATTGATTCTCTGTAGACGCGGCCCGAAGGTTTAGAATTTGATGAGCTGGAACTTACCCGGAATGGCTTGTTCGCCGACGTGCCCGACTGCGTCGAGTCGAATGGGCCCCCGGCCAACCTGAGCCGACGTGAGCGTAACGAGCCCAGATGTGCCTTCCACTTCAGCAACGACCCGACCAAGATGTTTGAGTTCAATCCGATCGGCGTCTGGGCATGCGAGTTTGATCTGCATTTGTTCGTCTTCCACCGATTTGGTCTCGATTGTCGGCAGAATGTTGGGGTTACCAAGGACCAGCGTTTGAGTGATTGCGACGCGAGGTTGTGTGAGATGTTGCCCAATCAACACGGCGCGGCAGTGCAGTGCCCCTTGTAGTTTCGAAGGCAGTTTGATCTCGATCTTTTTCGCGGGCCGTGCCACCGCGATTCGTTTGCCTTGCAAGTGGAGCTCAATCGCGGTGGTGGCGGTCGAGGTTGCGTTGTCAGGCAGTTGTTGCCAGAGGAAATTCACCGGGACTTTGTCGCCATCCACTTCGCCCGCTTCTATCCGGACGAAATCGATCGGTGCTTTCGCATAAGGTTGGCATGCTGGGTCACCCACGATCAGCAGTTGGTAGGGCGACGTCGTGCTCAGGTAAAACGCCTCGATCGCAGAGACGCCTTCGGCATAGTAGGCGTGCATCATCGGAGTCGGGAACTTAGGCACCAACGCATAGGGCTCTGCCACCGCACCACTGCTGATCGCTGCGCCGGCATGAAGAAGTTCGGTCAACTTGGTCTGCGAATTGGTTTTGAATGCCGCTCCAAGGCTGGTCAGATTCTCCGCGATGGCTCCAGGAGTCATGGACCACGATCGCTTCCGAGCATCGAAGTTGGCCGCTCCCAGCATCAGTCCCGAGTATGGCCTGTCCGAAGTTGGCAGTTTCGACGCGAAAATCTCGACGTTTCGGTCACGCGAAATCAACCAAGTCAGTGCGTCGACGTACAGCGGTTCGCGAGTCGTGACGCGGACATCAGATGTCTTGGCAAACCCGAACGTCCCATCGGGGAACGTACGGTCGGCTTCGCGAGCCCGCTGCAGAACCTCGATGGCCTGTTCCAAGGTACTACCACGTTGATGGACGACACCCAAGACACAGGAAAGGATGTATGGCATGCCACCTTTGGCATTGGGGATGGGATGACCGGTGCTGGTCCATCCGACGTTGGTCGCAAAAGGAACCGGCCCTTGGTTCTTCATCGGGACGTCTTGAAGGAGAGCAAGGATGGTCTCAAAACCGTCTGTCTCTTTCAGCTTTTGCAGTGAGTCGGACTCTTCCACGTAGCGTCGATTGGCCCAACCACCCGCAGTCGCCATCGCCAATCTCTGCACGGCAGAATCGAGTTCATCAGCGTTGGCATAGGCTTCGGCGGCGCGAACGTTGAGCGGATACAACGTTGGGTACTCCTCTGCGATCGCGGTCCAGAGTTCCGCCGCCGTTTTCCAATCTTCGGCTGACTCTGCGCTGTTGGTTGCGTCTTCGGCGGCTTCGAATTTTTCCCCCGCCTCACCTGCAAACGGATTCGCAAAGTGGCGCTCGAACGAACCGCGAGCGTAAAAGTTGCTGATCCAACCGAGGTAGTCCGGCGAATCGGCCAGCACCCATCGGTAGAAGAAGGTCATTGAGTTGATCGACGCCACTGGACGTTGATATTTTTTCTGGTTCTCGTCGGTCAGTCGTTTGGTGTGTTCACGAATATCGACCGCAGTCGGAAAACCAGCGGAGTAGGCAATCACTTGAGCGTGAGCACCCAGGCTGCGATCGTTCAGTTCCGTCAGAACCGGTTTTAAAATCTTTTCGCGAAAGTCATCCAGTGAGACCCGCAGTCCCGAGGGAACGTCCTCCAACAAGACGATGTTGGATGGCGGAATGTCTCGCAACTGAACGTAGTGGTTCGCCAACGTCAGCGAGTCCTCCGACTTCGCGTTCACGACCACGATGATGTTTTCGCCGCTGATCCCAGCATGGGCATGGGGGCCAAAAACGCACGCCAAGAACGCCAGAATTAGCTGGCCAAAGAGGTGCCGACGTTTGGGGGATTTGCCGTTGGGCGACGTAGGCGTCAGGGGACTTGGCGGGAACATCGATCGGCAATCGTTTTCAAAAATGGGCTGGCACTTGCAGAAGCAGCCTATTGTAGAGGGATTGTCCCCAGCGTTTCTCATCCGCGAATATTTTTCATGCGAGTGTCATGCCGATTGTCTATCGGGCAACGGTCAGCGGACGCAACGGATGCGCGGATGCCTGCGAACGATGCCGAAGGTTCAGATGTAGTAGAGCACCAAGCTGACGGCGAGCAGGGTTGCTGCCCAGAACGCCATCGTGCTGGTCGACCAAGTTCTTCCGATCAATCCGTTGACGTTGAACGAACGCTGCACCACTCGCAGGGTACCCCGCAACGTCAGCAAGAAATCGTGGCGGAAGGTTTGGTCGACAAGTTCGATTGCGACTTGTCCACCGCGAGTGGCTTTCGGCAGCAAGCGTCGGTAGAACCAATCGGTGTCCAGGTTCACGGCGCGTTGTTCCGCCGGATACAGTCCGGATTTCATCAAGGCGACGAACGCCAACGCGGCAAACAGCAGCAGTTGCAACTGAGTCACGACGTGGGTGATCGTGTACGGGTGATAGTCCACGTCAAACGGTAGCAATCGGTAGAGCAATGGATAGGCGAGGCCCAACGCAACGCAGGCGAATGCGGCAATGCCCATCGCTAGCAACATGTTCCACGGTGCCTCTTTAACTCGTTTGCCGCTGTCATGGGCAAAGAACGCGAAGAACGGAATCTTGATTCCGGAGTGCTCCATCACACCCGCCGAAGCGATCAGCAACACAATCCAAACGCCGAACATGTGTTCTTCGCCGGCCGCCGAGATGATCATCGACTTGCTGACGAAACCGCTGAGTAGCGGGAAGCCCGAGATTGCACCGGCACCGATCATGCAGAACACGGTGGTCCATGGCATGGATTTGTGCAGGCCGCCCAGTTCGGTGGCCTTGGCCGTGCCGACGCGAAACAGCACCGCGCCGACGGACATGAACAACAGCGATTTGTAGATGATGTGACAGAACGCGTGGGCCACGGTTCCGTTGATGGCAAGCTCGGTTCCAATCCCCACTCCCACGACCATGAACCCGAGTTGGTTGTTGAGAGAATACGCCAGAACTCGACGCAGGTCATTTTCGATGACCGCGAAAATGATCGGGAACAACGTCATGACGCAGCCGACGGTGATCAATGGATCAAAGCCCGCGAAGCCACGAGCCAGCGAGTAAACGGCCAGCTTCGTCGTGAACGCGCTGAGGAACACGGTGCCGGTGACCGTTGCTTTGGGATACGAGTCTTGCAACCAGTTGTGCAGCAACGGGAAGGCACACTTGATCGCAAAAGCCAACAGGATGCACCAGGCGGCGGGCGAGATCGCACTGTCGCCGAGCAGCGATTGGCCTTCGCTCACCAGAAGTTCAAATTTGAGCGAGCCTGTTTCGACGTACTGGATGATGGCTCCGGTGAGCAACAACACGCCGGAACCGACTTGGACGATCAGGTAACGCATTCCCGCACGGTAAGCGGCGGGTGTGTCCGACGCCCAAACCAGAAACACGCTGCTGATCGCGGTGAGTTCCCAAAACACAAACAGCGTCATCAGGTCGCCGGCACAGCACGCACCGATCGCGGCACCGGCGTAAACCATTCCCGCGATATGTTGCCGGGTGTCTCGCACATGCAATGCATAAATCGCTGACACGATTGCAGCGATGTGGAACACCAATCCAAACGGACGGCTGAGTGAATCAATGCGGATGGGTTGCAGTTCCGCACCCAACATCGAGAACGTCTTCGCAGATTCGCCTTCACCCAGGACGGGCGTGAACCAGAATAGCAAACCGCTGAGGATGGCCAGGCTGAGTGCACCGCCGGCTTGGGCTCGTTTGGGAAGCAACCACAAGAAAACGCCGCCGACAATCATCGGCCATCCGGGAGGCAAAGCAGACAAGAAATTCATGCTTCATCTCCTGGGTGGTTGTCCTCGGGGCGGTCCAGACGTGGGAATTCGTTTTCGGGTTCAGGGTCGTAATAGCCCTCTGGCTTTTTGATCAACGGACGCAGCAACGTTCCCAGGAATACAACCGCAACAAAGGCGATGAATCCAAACCAAGCTTGAAAACCGAAAAACGTTTCGACTTTGCCAAAGTGTGGGTGAGGGTTTTCGTAGAACAGGTCGGCGAAGACCAGCAGCACGCAAACGACGACCAGACCGATGATCATCCGTTGGATATTCTGCGGCCGTTCGAACCAGCTGGGATCGGAAGGAGGGTTGTGGCTCATAGGTTTGGCGTCTGCGTGATCGGCAACAGGGCTTCGTAAATCCAGTCGGCGGCGAAGAACAACGCGACACTGCCAATCGCGGTGATGCAAAGTGGAACCACGCACATCATCGGAGCTTCGTGGATTCCCTCGGTGGGTGCGTGATGATGCGAGTCGTGCTCGCTACCTTCGTGCCCGTGTGATTCATCGGGTTTGGGTTTGCCCATGAACGCGAGCATCGGGATGGGCACCAAGTAAGCGATGTTGAGCAGTGAACTGACCATCAATGCTGCTGTCAACAAATACTGGTGAGTCTCCACGGTTCCAACGGCCAGGAACCATTTGCTCCAGGCGCCACCGCCCGGCGGCAATCCGATGATGCTGACCGAAGCCAACAAGAACGCACCAAATGTGAATGGCATTTGCCGGCCGAGGCCTCTCATGTCGCTGATGTTTTTCTTGTGGGCACCGACATAGATCGCACCAGCACAGAAAAACAATGTGATCTTGCCAACCGCGTGCATCGCGATGTGCATCCCGCCACCGATGATGCTGCTGGGAGTCGCCAGGGCTGCACCAAGGGTGATGTAGGCGAGTTGGCCGATGGTCGAATAGGCTAGGCGTGCCTTCAAGTTGTCTTTTGTCATTGCGACCAGTGACGCAACCACCAGCGAGAATCCCGCGACATACGCCAGCCAAAGGTTCACTCCAGAATCAGTGAGCAGATCCAAGCCGAAAATGTAGACCACGACTTTGAGCACCGAGAACACGCCGACTTTGACCACCGCGACCGCGTGTAACAATGCACTGACGGGAGTCGGTGCCACCATGGCGGCAGGCAACCAGCGGTGAAACGGCATCAAGGCGGCTTTGCCAATCCCGAATGCAAACAGAGCTAGCAGGATGCCCAGTCCCACAGTCGAGATTTTATCGTCGGCCACGGGACCGGCGAGGATGCCGCCAAGAGTGAATTCAAGGGTTCCAGCGAGCGAATACGTCCAGGCAATCGCAAACATAAAGAACGCGATGGAAGTGGACAGCAGGATCCCGAGATAGACTCGGCCACCATTGCGGGCTTCTTCATTGCCGTGGTGCGTCACCAACGGATAAGTCGAGATCGTCATGATCTCGTACGCCACAAACAGAGTGAACAAATTTTTCGCGTACGCAGCAGCGAGTGCGGCGAAAATCGCAAACGCAAAGCAGCCGTAAAATCGCGTTTGGTGGCCTTCGTTGTGCCCCCGCATGTAGCCGACCGCGTAGATCGTCGTCAGGATCCAAAGCCCTGAGGCAACGAGCGCGAACAACATCCCCAGCGGTTCGACTTTGAATGCGATTTGGAATCCGGGCAACCATTCGCCCCAGATCCATTCGGGACGTTCGCCCGCGAACACATCGCTGGACAATCGGCACGTCAACAAAAACAGAATGCTGGCGACGGTCAGCGTGCAGCCTTCGCGAACGTTCGGAGATTTGCCCGTCAAAGTCAGCAAGACATAGGCGATCAACGGCAGCAGCAGTGACAGCCAGATTTGCATGGAATCGGTCATGGTGTGGCTCCCAACAATCCCGCAGCCGCGGCGGCGGCCAAATCAGCGGAGTACGTGGTCCAAACACCAAACACGAACGTTCCCGCCAAGACGATGTAAGTGGGGATCAACATTCCCAAAGGAGCCTCCTTGGCCCGGAGCACTTTGGCAGTTGGCTCACTGAAGTACAGCGTTTCAACCACTCGCCAGACGTAAACCACTGCCAGCAGCGAACTGAACAGCATCAGAACGGCGACCGGCCACATGCCTTTTTCCATCGCCGCGGTCAGCAGCAACCATTTGCTAATGAAGCCTGCCGTCACCGGGACACCGATCAAAGCCAGCCCACCAATCGCCCATCCGAGCGAGGTCCATGGCATCGTTCTGCCGGCGCCTTTCCAGTCTTCCAGTTTGACGCTGCCCAGTCGCAATGCGAAGCAGCCGACGATCATGAACAACCCGCCTTTGATCAATGCGTGGTTGAACATGTGGACGATGCCGGCGGTCAGGCCGCCTGGAGTCGCCATGCTGATTCCAAGAATCATGTACCCGATTTGGGCCACGCTGGAATAAGCGAGCAAGCGTTTCACGTTGGCTTGGTAGATAGCCGCCGTGGATGCGACAAAGATTCCAACCAATGCCAGGATTGTCAGCTCAGTATCGAGCGGCAGGTAATCAAAGGCAAATCCAGGCGTGAGGATTCCAAAGATCACTCGAATGAACGCGTAAACGGAGACCTTCGTCGCCGTTGCCGCGATGAAGCAAGTCACCACTGACGGGGCATAGGTGTAAGCGTTGGGCAACCAAGTGTGCAGCGGGAACACCGCCATTTTCACGCACAATCCGATGACCAAGAAACTGAAGGCGACCAAGACCGTGCGGGGGCCTTCTTCGTGCGGAACGCGAGCAGCGATGTCGGCCATGTTCAGTGTGCCGGTCATCTGATACAGCAACCCGATGCCAATCAGGATGAAGGTGGCACCGATGCTGCCGAGGATCAAGTACTGGAACGCTGCCAGCGGTGCACGCCGGGTTTGTCCGAGGCTGATCAACGCGTAGGAAGACAGCGACGAGATTTCCAGGAACACGAACACATTGAAGAGGTCACCTGTCACGCACATGCCAAGCAAACCGGTCAAGCACAACAGATACGTGGCGTAGAACAGGTAGTGTTTGGATCGAGCGATTTCGTCGTCGACGGATTTGGGAGCGTAGACCAGCACGATCGCACCGATCCCCGAGACAAACATCATCACAAACGATGACAGTGAATCGACCAGGTATTCGATGCCGTATGGCGGTGCCCAGCCACCCAGGTTGTACCGAATGACTCCGGTTTGACTGACTTGCGCAACCAACGCGATGGAGATTGCAAACGTGATCCAACTGACCAGCAACGCCAGCGTGTAAGCCGCTGTTCGTTGATGCAGAATCACGCACAGTGGCGCCGCGACGAGCGGCAACACGATCAACAGGATCGGGAGATGTTCCGTCAATTCACCGCCTCCGAATCGGTCGGGTTCTCAGGAGAGCTCCCAGCCAGTGAATGAGAATCAGCGTCGATCCATTGATCTTCGTCGTCGTCATCAGGCAATCCGTCAGCACGATCGATTTCCAAGATTCGATCTTCTTCAATCGTCCCGTAGTCTTCTCGGATTCGAACGACCAGGGCCAAAGCAAGGGCGGTGGTGGCGATGCCGACCACGATCGCCGTCAGCATCAGCACGCTGGGCAGCGGATTCGAATAAATGATCTCAGCGCCCGGCAGTTCCGCATGCCCCGCATGTGCGCCCACGATTTCTTCCGAAACGGTACCCAGGGCGTGTGTCGTGTGTTGGTCGTGGCCTGAAGCGTGCATTGCTTCGGCTTGGGCCGCGGCCACTTCGGGCGGGATGATCGGCGCGGTTCCGCCGCGGACTTTGCCCATCGTCACGTAAAGCAAGAAGACCGAGGTTTGAAAGATGTTCAACCCGATGACCGACTTGATGAGGTTCCGCCGTGCAAGCACGATGTAGAAACCGGTCATCATCAAGACGATCACGATCCAGTAGTTATAAAGCCCTGTGACTTGTTCCATCGCTGGACCGTTCATACGAATCGACTCCGGCTGGCGAAGGCGTAAAAGATCATCGTCATCACCGAGGTCACTGTGATTCCCACGCCGACTTCCACCACAAAGATCCCCAAGTGTTGGCCTCCGGGAAGGTACTGGTGGTTGAGGGAGTGTTCCAAAACGTCGTAGTCCAAAAAGTTGCCACCCAGAAACATGGTGGCAAAGCCGGTGCCGGCGTAAACCAACACACCCAATGCCATCAGTTTTTCAATCACGATGGGCGGAGCGACCCGTTTGATCGCGTCGAGCCCAAAGACTAGGCCGTACAAGATCAACCCGGAGGCAAAGATCACACCGGCTTGGAAACCACCGCCAGGCCCGTAATCGCCATGGAACTGGACGTAAAACGCGAACAGCAAGATGTACGGGATCAGCAACTTGGTGATCACGCGAATGATTGGGAATTTGATCATGCGTTTGCCTTCCGTTTGCGTCGTTTGGCTCGACTGGCGATCGCGGGACGTTCCATTTCATCGCGACGCAAAATCAGCAGCACCGCAATTCCGGCCGTCAGCACAACGGTGGTTTCGCCCAGCGTGTCATAGCCCCGGTAAGATGCCAGCAATGCCGTGACCACGTTGGGAAGACCATGCATGTCTTCCAGGGATCGCTCGACAAACGAAGGATCCGGGTGCAGGTGCACGATCGCATTGGGGTCGCCGTAGTGCGGCATGTCCAATGTGCCGTAGATCAGTGCTCCGCCGGTGACCGTGACCACCAACAGTGGAACCAGCGGCGACCGTTTGGTCGGTTGTTCTTGTTCACCCGTCAGTGCCAGCGTGCTGAGCATCAGCACCGTCGAGATGCCCGCACCAACAGCGGCTTCGGTGAACGCGACGTCAGGTGCATCCAGGATCAACATCCAAGATGCACTTAAAAAACTGTAAATGCCGGTGAACATCACCGCCGCCCACAATTGTCGCAGGCGTGCGACGGTCACAGCAGTCAGCGCCAGCAGCGCGAGGATGGCAAAGACGACCCAGTTCATCATGAGACGTCTCCATCACGCGAGGCAGCGGGGGCATTCAGTGTGCGATTGGGTTGTTGTTTGACATCCAGTTCCGGTTTGACGCCGTGGATCAGCGCGGAGTGAGCCAGAGCGTGACAGGAACTGGGGCTGGTGATGGTCAAGAAAAACAAAATGGACAGCAGTTTGACTGCGATCAACGTGGGGCCTGCCAAACACAGCAACCCGATCAGAATCAATCCCGCGCCCATGGTGTCTGTGATGCCGCCACCGTGCATTCGTGAGAAAAACTCGGGCAAGCGAATGATTCCGATCCCACCAATGATGGAAAAGAGGGCTCCTGCAACGAGAAAGAACCAGCTTGCGATTTCCAATGCGATCATGCGTGACCTTTCATCAGGCGGGTTCCTCACCGAAGCTGCGATACTGTGTGAACCGCAGCAACGCGACCATGCCGATGAAATTCATCAGGCTGTAAAGCAAGGCGAGATCGAGGAAGTCCGTGCGTGCGGTCACGAAACTGACCACGCAAATGAACAGAACCGTTTTGGTGCCGAACATGTTCAGGGCCAGCACCCGATCGAACACTGTTGGGCCCGCCATGGCGCGAATCAAGGCCAGCGTCATGGTGACCAACACGGCCGCGGAGGTGGCGATCATCACGTGGTGCGTGGCGCTCAAGCTGAACGCATGAGTGGAATAGCTCAGCATCTCATGCAGGTCAGAAGAACTGGCGTGGCCTCGCCCCGTCGCGGCATGCGCCGCAAGCGCGGCAGTTTCGCTGGCGGCAAGCATCGTCGGCAGCAGGATGTTTGAGAACATCACTTGGATTTCTCCAAGCGGCAGATTCGTTCGTCCATTTCGCCGGACATGTCTTCCTCGGTTTCTTCGAGATTCAAACCGTGAATCAGAATCTTTTCTTCTTCCATTTGCACCGAGACGGTACCGGGCGTCAAAGTGATCGAGTTGGCAAGAATGACTCGGCCAAGTTCGCACTTTTGATGCGAAGTGATCGTGATCAAGTTGCGTTTCAGTTTCATCTTGCGAGACAAGATGATCTTCGCAACCGCCAAGTTGCTCTCCACAATCTCTTTTGCCAACCAAGGTGCATAGAACACAAACGGCCGGATTCCCAACTGAGCGGGAGCACCTTCTTCGTCGACGATTTTCATCCGCAACGAGATCAACAGACTGACCAGCACCGACATCGCCCCGAGTCCAAGCAAGAACGGGTTGTCAAAGTGTCCCGACCAAAGCAGCCAGGTCGCTAGCAAAGCGATGGTGAGCCAAAACGCGTATCTCACGAGAGGATCCGATCCGTGGGGAGATGTGCAAAACGTAGACCTGTTATCCACAAACTTGCGCCCGCAACAAGTGGGACTGACGCGATTAAATGCGCCTCGCGAACGAAATGTCCGCCGGTGGAGGGTCGCCAGCGTCACACGTTGTGCCAGAAATTTTTTGTGGGCAACCAGTGCAATTTTGTCGCGTTGGGTGCCTGGTTTATCTGGTTTGCTCAGATTGTTGTTTTTCGGGCTGTCGCGTCAGCCCGCGTTGACGCGGCCAACCACCATCTCCGGTTTGGCCATGCGAGGTCGCAAGAGATTCACGCGAAGTGATTTTCGGCGGGGAGTGACGTTTGGTCGGCGAGTGTTTTCAATCGCGCGGCGCACAAGCGTGCTCGCTGGACATCGTCTGCGTCGAAGAACAGGTTGGCGATGCGCTTGAGGCAACACTGGCAATTCACATCGTCCAGCCGTTCGGGAATCACCGCGGCGAGAACCTCGATGGCGTCGGTTTGTCGGGACAACCGAATCAACAGGGACGCCAACCCAATTCGGAAGTGAATGTTGCGTGGATCCAGCCCGATTGCATGTCGGATCAGTGATTCGCAGATCTCCGCGGGGTGCCCGCATTGCTCGGCGTAGTATCCCATTTGGTAGTGAACCTCGGGTTGTTCCGGATTCAAAATGCCAGCTTGCCGGCACGCTTCCATCGCCAATCGTGGGTAGTCGATCGCTTCCAAACCCGCGGCGATTCGCAGGAGTTCGGAGCTGTTGACTTTGCCCGATGTCGCCACCGTCATCAACAGATCTTTCGAGAGCAGACGCCTGCCGGCCGACCCGTATGCGATTGCCAGTTCAATTTGGACGGCGCGAGGCAGTGGCCGAATGAGGGCCGCTCGTTCCAACGCATCGATCCCCTCATTCACCTCGCAAATGCAAAGACTGGCCATGCCAAGCAGCGTCAACGCATCAACGTCCTCCGGTTCTTGGGCCAGCACGTATTGAGCGAACTGAATGGCATGCGAAAAGCGGCCGGCTTCAAATTCGAGATGAGCGAATGAGAGAGAGTCGTTCATGGTGAAGGTTGGGGTTTGGTTTGGAATTCAGAGAGTCGCGTTGGCAGCGCGTTCCGCCCGCAATTCGTTGGAGCGTTTTTGACACTCGGTCGCCAACTCGAGTTGTTGGTGACGAGTCAGCAGGTCGGCAATTTGTTGCAGGCAACTGAAGCATGTTGCTTGTTGAAGTTGCGTCTTCTCAAACGAGAGAACAACTTCCAGGGCTTCGTCATCTCGCTGCAGTTGAATCAGCAACGACGCCAGACCAACTCGGAAATGAACGTTGCCCGAGTCGAGTTGAATCGCGCGCCGTGTCAGTGCTTCGGTCAAGTACAACGCGTTGCCGCAGCGGGCTGAGTACACGCCCATGTCGTAGTACGCTTGTCCCACCGTGTCGTCTTTCTCCGTGATCCATTCACAGACCTTCATGGCCAATTGGGGTGAATCGATCGCGGCCAATCCGGCGGCAACCTTCAACATGAGGCCTGCGTCCAGGCGTCGGCTAAGAGCGAGTTCAAGATACAGTTCGCGAGCCAAGTCGGTGCGGCGAAGCTGTGCGTAACATGACGCCAGCGCGATCCGCGCTTCGTCGGTGATCGGCCCGAGCAAGCTGGCCTTTTCAATCACATCGGCGGCTTCCAAGGTGCGGCCGCGTTGATGAAGTGCGAGCCCCAGCAACACAGCGGGCTCGAGGTCATCATGGGATTGCGTCAGGACATTGTCCGACGCGAGAAGCCTGATGACTTGATCGGAGTCGCTGCGGAGGTGAGC
>NZ_JBICHO010000596.1:0-15431 GCF_043100905.1 Rhodopirellula sp. JB055
TTCCGATCTCACCTCAATGGCTTGCTCTGGCGTCACAAATGCCATGCGTTTTGCCAGTGCGGGGAAGGTTTTCTTCGCACTGGGCGTGCGTCCCATCCCGCCACCAACTGAAACGTTGTAGCCAATGATTTTGCCATCACGAACCACGGCCAGGAACCCAAGGTCCTGCGTGTAGATGTCGATGCAGTTGTCTTCCGGCAGGGCGATGCCAACCTTGAATTTTCGCGGCAAATAAGTTGGACCGTACAAGGGCTCATCAATGACGGGAGCGTTCGACGCCTCGGGTTCTCCACCACCGGCCAACGTCTTTTCGCCGCTGTCGGGATCCGTCAGCCATAGTTCATGGTAAGCCGGCGTCTGTGGTGCGAGTGCTTCGGTCAACTCGTCCGTGAAGGCATTGAGTTGGTCGTGGATCCCCCCCACACGTTTCGCAGGGCAGCACATGATGTTTCGGTTCACGTCGCCACAAGCAGCCAGCGTCGAAAGCTCGACCTCGTTGATGCGACGGATTGTCTCACGTAGGTCGCCTTTCAAAATGCCGTGCAACTGCAGCGTTTGACGGGTGGTGATCTTGAGGGTGGAATCCCCCAGTTCATCGCACATGTCCAGGTGAGCGACCAATTGAGCGGAACTCAAACGCCCCCCGGGGATCCGGCACCGGATCATCATCGCGTATGCTTTTCCGCCGCCCGTTTTCTTCCGTTCAGCTCGTTTGTCACGGTCGTCCTGTTGGTAGGTGCCGTGAAACTTCAGCAACTGAATGTTGGCATTGTCGAAGTGATCAACGGGATCCGCCAATTCTTGATCGATCGACCCTTTCAGGAAACGACTTTCTTGCTTGATTTTTTCGACCGGGCTGAGCTTGATTGGCTTCTCGGGCGCGGTGGTCGGTGCGGCATTCGTTTCGGAAGCGTCGGTAGACATCGAGTCAAAAATCCTGTGTGATTTGCGTCGGTCCGTGGACCGATGATTCGTACTCGGCTCTTTATACCGACAATTCCAATTTTTCACCACGTCGACCTTCGGTCGACTTCCGCCAAAACAAAGGTCCGGGGATGCCCGCAACGCGACTAGACGGCAAGAAAATTGCCGCACAAATTCGCAGCGAAGTCGCTGCTGACGTCGACACGTTTGTCTCAAACGGAAATCAGCCGCCCCAATTGGCCGCGATCCTGGTCGGCGAAGACCCCGCCAGCCAGGTTTACGTGCGGAACAAAGAGCGGGCCTGCGAAAAAGCCGGGATCGCGAGCCGATTGGACCGGATGCCTGCCGCGACCACGGAAGCCGAGTTGCTGGCCAAAGTCAGGGAATTGAACGCCGATCCAGCGGTCAGCGGTATTTTGGTCCAACTCCCGCTGCCGTCCCAGGACGCGGGAGGCACCGGAATCGACGAACGCGCCGTCTTGGATGCGATCGATCCAATCAAAGACGTCGATGCATTTTCGCCCGTCAACGTCGGACTGCTCATGCAGGGCCGCCCCCGATTTCTTCCCTGCACCCCGCACGGCATCATTCAACTGCTGCATCGAACAGGAATCGAAACCAGCGGAAAGCATGTCGTCGTCGTCGGACGCAGTGATATCGTTGGAAAACCGATGGCGATGATGCTGGCACAAAAAGACAGCACCTGCGGCCCCTCCGTCGCAAACGCGACCGTCACCATTGCTCACAGTCGCACAACCAATCTCAAAGAGACCTGTCGCCAGGCGGACATCCTGATCGCGGCGGTTGGGCGGCCCGAAATGATCCGGGGTGACATGATCCAACCAGGAGCCGTCGTCATTGACGTCGGGATCAACCGTGTGGGCGACAAACTAGTCGGCGACGTCGCTTTCGCCGAGGCAGAATCCGTGGCATCGGCGATCACTCCTGTCCCAGGCGGAGTCGGCCCACTCACGATTGCAATGTTGCTGCACAACACCCTGATGGCTGCGAAACTGCAAGCGGCTAAGTAGCGAACACCGCCCGTTGAAGGTCATGCCGTTTTGAAGCGCCGTGCTCGCAAGGTTGAAATCACCCTCCTGAACGAAGTTGGGAGGGGTCGCAAAGCGAGCACCCCTTACTGAAAAGCCACTTCGATCAACTTCACGCTGCTCAACGAGCTGCGGTGAGCGACTTGCCAGAGTTGAGGATGGATTCGTGGAACATCTGCAACTCTTGCTCGAGTTGTTGGTTGCTTCGATACAGCTTGACCAATCGCTGACGCGTTTCCTTGAGCTGAGTGGCCAACTTCTCGTTGTAGGTCTCCAGCGAAATCCGCTCGACTTCGGTTTGCTCGAAATCCTGCTCCAACTTCAGCTTCTCACCCTGAGCTGCGGCAGTCATTTTCACGGTCGCATCAATCGCCCGCTGAAGCACTTCGTTTTCGTACGTCAATTCTTGAGTTCGCGTGTTCAACTCCGCCAACCGCAGGCGAATGCGACGCAGAACAAAGCGATAATCGTTCAAGGGACGGATGTAATAGGTGTCGATCAAGCGAGCCACGCCTTCGTCGATCAACGCATCCGCCGCTTCCTCTTTGACGATCAACAGATCATCCTTCGAGAATTTGACTTTGCCGGTGTCGCCCTGTTGCAGGCGACTATCGACCGCACGTCCGCTGCCGTCGAAAAATCCACCATCGAGAGCACCGCGTTGATCGGGGCTATCCACGACGATCTCGTGATTCTTGACGAACTCGATTTTCACCCATTTGCTGAGTGGTTCATCATCGGGCAGCGATCGGGTGCCATCGCGGAGGTATTCGGCTCGTGATTGAGCTGAAATTTGATTGCCGAGCAGACGGCTGACCAACTCGTCGTCGATTCGGCCGAACACGTTGTTGTCATCCGGGACGCTCCCCTCTGCAATGAAAGGCTCATGCCCGTCAAGTGGAAGCAACTCGTAAACC
Organism: Rhodopirellula sp. JB055; assembly: GCF_043100905.1. Lineage (NCBI taxonomy): Bacteria > Pseudomonadati > Planctomycetota > Planctomycetia > Pirellulales > Pirellulaceae > Rhodopirellula > Rhodopirellula sp. JB055. The sequence goes on from NZ_JBICHO010000596.1 coordinate 2,891, forward strand.
GACCAACTGACCGCTTGACGACTTTCGATGGCCTGACGCTGCTGAGGCAACAAAGGAGCGGTGGGCAGTAAAGTGCCTTGATTCGGTGAAGCCGCCGTCACCCGATATTCGCCGAGGTAAAAGATCGGAACGGGAACGTTCAAATTCGGCTGCGGCCCCTCGGCGAATCCGTAAACGACCAAACCTTCGGGAATCAGCGGCAAAGGAGCCAATTCCGCTTCCTCTTCGCCGTCGTCCTCGGGTGGCAATCCATCAACGGGGACATCCTGTTGGGGGGCACTGAGAACAATTTGGCCGCCGTTGTTGAAATCAGCGTTGGTCAAACGCAATCCACGCCAACGCCGTCCAGCTTCAGTGCCGAGTTTGGCCAGTTTCTGCGCCATCGGCAGAACGCCCTCTCCCGACAGGGGGTCATTGGGATCGCCGTATCGCAATTCCAATTGCTCCGCTTCAACGGAGGCGAGCCTGGTCTCGAGTTCCTCTTTGACTTTGTGCCATTCGGAACGACTTTTGAGAGCGCCAGCGACGGGAAACACGAAAATCACGGCCAAAATCGTCGTGATGACGACCGGAGTGATCTGGTACCACTGCCAATGCGGCGCCGCCTTCCAGACCAAAATGGCCTGGGCGATCACGACAACGATCAAAACGAGAAGAAGTACGTACTGCATCAGAGCAATTGATTGAGAAGCGGCAGAACTACCAAAGCGGGATCCTTGGCCGTTAGCTTAATCCAGTCCAACGCCGGCTTGGAGAATTTTCATCAACTTTTCCGTTCCGGTCGCCCACAACGGTCCTCGCGACCGACCGATCGGTACAACCGGAACATCCCTCACGACGGGGCGCGGATTGAACGGGTTCGACCGGTTTGCACCGACTTGCCGGTCAAGCCAATCGACCAGATCGTCCGAAATGATCCTGTGAACACGTCGGCACCGACCGCGCGACGTGTGCCGAACAACCAGGTCTCGGAAGGCGATCGATCGTGACGATGCGAAAAACACTGTCCATTTGGCTACTAACCGGATCTGCCCTTTTGCCCGTCGCGTTGGGGTGCAACCGCACTCACTATCGCAAACAGGCGGACAACGAAGCCTATGCGTTGATGGATGAGAAGGCCTCGCACGTCTCGCGTCCCGTCAACGCGCCTCTGCGGATCGAACTGGATCGTCGCAGCCGAATGTACAACCCATTCGATCTCGACTTCCAACCGATGCCGCTGGATGACCCAGCCTCGAACCGTTACATGCAGTGTGTCGACGGTCGACGTGGCTATCCGATGTGGGAGGCCAACGGACTGACGAACACAACCGAAAGCCCTGACTGGTGGCAGTTCCTGCCGCTCAATGAAGACGGCATTCTCGAACTCAATTCTGAGAACGCGGTCAAAATCGCGTTGCTGCATTCGCCTGACTATCAACGTCAGATGGAACAACTGTATCTGTCTGCTCTGGATGTCTCGAGCCAACGGTTCCAGTTCGACACCCAGTACTTCGTGGGTGCCGGAGCCTCGTACGCCCAGAACGATCGACGTTACGGCGCCCTTCGAGATTCAGCTTCTGTCACTAGTGTTGGCGGCGACGCCGCCCTGAGTCGACAATTCGCGACAGGAGCCAACCTGTTGGTCAACTTCGCCAATGAAGTGGTTTGGAACCTGAGCGGCCCCGACACAGCAACAACATCGACCGTTCTTGACTTCACGTTGTTGCAACCATTGCTGCGAGGCGCCGGTCGCGATCGCATCATGGAATTGCTAACGCTATCAGAACGTCGTCTGCTGGCTAACGTTCGCAACTTTGAACGATTCCGTCGTGGGTTCTACTTGGAAATCGTCACTGGCCGCAACAACGACAGCAGTGTCAGTCGCTCCGGCGGTACCTTCTCGGCAAACACAGGTGCCTTCACCGGCTTCGATTCCGGCTTCGCCAACCTGAACAGCAGCGGGGGCGTCAGCGTGCCTCAAGCCGGCGGTTTCATCGGGTTGCTACAAGACCAACTGCAAATTCGCAACTTGGAAGAGAACATCGCTCGGTTGGGTGAGAACCTGGTCATTCTCGACAACACGCTCATCGAGTTATTGACCACCATTCCCGATGACCCCGAAGCCATCATCCGTCAACGATTGCAAATCGCGCAAGCTCGTTCCGCTCTGCTGAGTTCACAAAGTTCGCTTGTATCACGACGCGTGGGATACCAAAACTCGGTCGACTCGTTCCTCCGCGACCTCGGATTGCCACCTTACATCTGCGTGGAAATCAATGACCCGATGCTAGAACGCTTCGAGCTCATTGACCGCACCCTGCGAAGTCGTCGCGAAGAACTGATCGAAGTCCGCTTGGCCGTTGGCGAGATCAACATTGAGCTGCTGGAATCCAGCGAAACCACTGTGAACCAAGACACCGGCCAACCGGAAACCAAACTCAACTGGGATCCAACCACGATCAACCTGATCCGCCAACTTCGGTCCTCGATTGAACCGCTGTCGAAATTCACCGGTGACTTGATCGCAGAAGACCTGCCCCGAGTGGAAGCGGACCTCGAAAAATTGGCGGAACTGATTCCCGAACGTCGCACTCAAACCGATTCGCTCTTGGAACTGTATCGCGAAGAACAAGCCACCGTGTGCTCATTGCTCGGCATTGAAACGGTTGACGAGTCGATTTTCAACCTGGACCCCGTGCTGGAACTGGGGGAAGAACTGGCGATTCAGTTCAACGAAATCGCCAAACGCTTGCAAGACTATAAAACAGAGGTGGACCAACTCAACGACCAGATTGACGTCTTCCTGCAGACCGGTCCTCGATCCGACGACAGTGTCGAAATCGCGGCTCAAGTTCGCAACGAGGTGATTTTGACCAGCCAAGATTTGCTCGCCAACTTGGGTGAAGACGTCCTCGCACTGCAACTCATTCAAGCACGTGCTCGTGTTGAATCGCTCTTGCTGCCGGAAGTCGAAATCAAACCCGCCGAAGCCCTGCAAATCGCTCGTGTGAACCGTCGTGATTGGGCCAATGCACGTGCCGCCTTGGTCGACACCTATCGTCGGATCGAGTTCTTCGCTGATGATCTCGAAAGCGATTTGGATGTGGTCGTCTCAGGCGGTATCACCCGCTCCGCAGTGACAGACCTCCCCAATGACGACAACACCAGCCTGCGAGTTGGACTTCGTTGGGACGCCCCAATCACTCGACTTCAAGAACGCAACACGTACCGCCAAGCGTTGATCGAATACGAACAAGCCAAGCGGTCGTACTACAACTTTGAGGACAGCGTCTGGCAGGGTCTTCGAGCCAGCATTCGGCAACTCCAAGCCAACCGGATCAACTTTGAACTGGGCCGCCAATCCGTCCGAATCGCTGCCAACCAATTGGAACTCAACGAAGACATTCGCTCGTTCCGCGACGCCCGTGGGTTGAGCAGTGGACCAACCGCCGCCCGAGACACGATCTCGGCACTGGGTGACTTGCTCGATTCACAAAACTCATTGCTGAACATCTTTGTGAACTTCGAAGTCGTTCGTCGCGGTCTCGATTTGGACCTTGGAACCATGGAATTGACTCCCGACGGACTGTGGATTGACCCAGGTCCAATCGAGCCTGAATTCCTGCTTGGTCTGGTGGGCACATCCGAAGGCGGCCTGATCGATTGCGGCGTCACGACGTCCAACGCTCTGTGCCCCACACCAGATTGCGGCATGCCTTTGAAAGAACAACCCAAAGAACCCATCTTTGGATTCTGATCCAACGTCCTTTGGATCGAGATCGACATTCCTCGTGGTCATTGCAACCGACAACGGTTGCAATGACCACCGAGCGTCTATTTGAGCGGCCAGCTCACTGAACGGGTTTGCCAAACAGTTCGGGATACTTCTCAGCGAGCTGCTCTCGCAGTTTCGGCCGGGCCTTCAAGACCGATTTCATCTTGCGAGCCATCTTGGGATTGTCCATGCCGCCCATTTCATGGTCGGTCGGCATGATCTCGCTGTCCCAGCCGGCCAGCTCAGACGGACGCACGTTGTCACGGTAAAACGCACCGGTCGTGAACGGTGTCGGAACGAATGCCCCCACCACGCTCATGTCCAATTCGGGTTCGATTTGGTCTTCCATCCCAATCGCCCACAAACACGCGTTGGCAAAACAACGACGCGTGTCTTCATCGAGCAAGTCTTCCGACGCGCCGAATGAGAAATAGGCCACGCGTGCTTCTTTCTTAGCACCTGATGGTGCCACGTAGTGATCGCGAGTCCAACCTGCGGATACCTTCGGCTTGTCCGTGTTGACGTCGTCGCTAGGTTCAAACGTGTTCAAGACTTGAACTTCCACCAAAGGTGTCGCATCCGTCGGTGGTTGCGACTTGTACGCGCCGCTGTAACCGTGAATCGTGTCAACACCGGTCATGATCGGATGCGACTTGGCTGAATCCAACGCCGTGATCCGACTGCTTGAACTGTGGTTGCCACCGTAATGACTTTGCCCACGCTGTGCATGCCATGTGTTGCCAAATATTTGCTCTCCTAAACCACCCAGATAATCGTCGCCAGCGTAGTTGAAGTTCAGCTTCGACCACTTGCCCTCCTGTCCATTGAAGCAGTGTGTTGATGTCCGAGCACCAACGACCGGACCACCTCGTTCAAAGTAGTCCACCAACAGATCGACTTGGTCGTCGGGGAGCTTCATGAAACGAGTGAAGAAGAACAACAAGTCCGCGTCCTTGAGAGCTTCCATCCCTGGCACGGGAGCGCCGCCCGCTTTGATCTCGCCGTCTTCATCGATTCCAAACAAGACGGTGCAGCGAAACCCATGATGCTTCGCCAGAATTTTCGCAAGCGTTGGACAGGCTTGCTCGGATCGATACTCGTGGTCATTGGCAATGAACACGATGTGCTTGCCTTTGCCGATTCCTTCTTCGCCTTCATAGACCAGCGGCGAGTAATCGGTTTCCGCAGCAAAACTGGTGAGCGGGAACGCAACAAGAGACAATAAAGCTAGAGAGAACCAAGTCTTCATAGATTTCAGTGGGAGATCGAGGAGGGATGATTGGGAGGTGTCGCGCATCAACACAAGGCCGATCTGTTGGCAGAATCAAACCTTTATGCCGCGGCCGACACACGACCGTTGAATTTAGTCCATCTTCCCGTTGTTCGCGCGATCATCCGCTCTGCTTTCTTCCAAAACAAATCGACATCGGAAATTCCATGTCGCAATTCCATCGACTTCCGTCGCAGTCGCTTGTTCCCGTCCCTCGCGCCCAACAGATCAACCACCAACACGCTTGATCTGGCTTGGAGTCCCTCTCTCTATAAAAAACTGGTTCCAACAGCCTGGCAGGGCATTCGCCTTCTATAGACGCCAGGGCGGGCTGAACGATTGATGGAGGCGAAAACGCTCCTCAATTCGTGGTCTTCCGTCGTTGGCTCGCCCCAAATGACTGGTACCTGCCCCGACGGACGCGAGTACAATGCGGCGTCAGATTTCCCCCATCGTCCTCCCAACCCATCCATGTCATGACGTTGAATCCCACGCGAGCGACCAGTCGACTTCACAGGCTTCCACAGCGTTTCCTGTTCGCTTCCCTCCTGTTTGTTCCTTGTCTATTGGCTTCACCGGCAATCTCGCAAGCCGCTGAAAACGATCGCCCCAACGTGGTGATCGTGATGGCGGATGACCTTGGGTACGGTGACATCGGTTGCTACGGGGCCAAAGGTCTGGAAACTCCGAACATTGACCGCATGGCTTCCGAAGGTTGCCGTTTCACCAGCGGTTACTGCTCAGCATCAACCTGCACCCCGACCCGATATTCGTTCCTGACTGGCACCTACGCATTCCGTTTTCCCAATACCGGCATCGCTCCACCGAACAGCCCCGCGTTGATTCCCGCCGGAACCACAACAACGGCCAGCATTCTGAAAGACGCTGGCTACAAGACCGCCGTCATCGGCAAGTGGCACCTTGGCCTGGGCGAAAAGAACGAAGGTCCAGACTGGAACGGTGACCTGAAACCTGGGCCGTTGGAAATCGGCTTCGATCACTGCATTTTGCTGCCCACCACGAACGACCGCGTCCCGCAGGTTTACGTCAACGATCACAACGTCGAAAACCTGGATCCGACGGATCCACTTTGGGTCGGCAAAAAAAAGCCATCCGAAGATCACCCCACCGGGATCACCCACCGCGACACATTGAAGATGGATTGGTCTCACGGTCACAACTCCACCATTCACAATGGCATCAGCCGAATTGGGTTCTACACGGGAGGTCACGCCGCTCGGTTCCGCGACGAAGACCTGTCTGATCGCTGGGTTGCAGAATCCAAACGCTGGATTGCTGAAAACAAAGACGAACCGTTCTTCCTTTTCTTTGCTTCGCATGACTTGCACGTGCCTCGTGTCGTCCATGAGCGATTTCAAGGCAGCACCGAACTGGGACCACGCGGCGACGCCATCGCGGAACTGGATTGGTGCGTTGGCGAATTGATGAAGTCGCTTGAAGAAAACGGACTGACCGAGAAAACCATGTTGGTCTTTTGCAGCGACAACGGGCCTGTTCTGGACGACGGTTACAAAGACGATGCCAACGAAAAACTTGGTGACCACGATCCCAATGGCCCCTACCAAGGCGGCAAGTACACGGTTTACGAGGGCGGAACGCGAACACCATTCATCACCCGGATGCCCGGCACGATTCCCGTCGGAGTCAACGACGAAATGGTTTGTACCATCGACTTTGCCGCCAGTCTCGCGGCAATGGTTGGACAAGACCTTCCTGACGACGCTTGTCTGGACAGCCAGAACGTGCTGGGAGCGTTGATGAACCAGTCTGGTGCCTCCGGTCGTGAACACTTGGTCCAACAAGACAACGGAAAAGTCGGCAACTACGGCTACCGCGTCGGCGATTGGAAACTCGTTCGCCACGACCAAAAGAAGTCTTACAATTTCGATCTGTCGATGACACGAAAAGCAGTTCCCCAATTCGCTCTTTACAACCTTGAATCGGATCCTGCCGAACAGAACGACCTGAGTGACAGCGAACCCGAACGAGCACAGCAAATGCAACAGGAACTGCAAAAGCTCCTCGACACCGGCCGCAGCCGCTAAGCAGCAACCGCCAGTTGCTTGAGTCGTGAACGACGCATCTACGCCTGTAGGATGAGCACTCTTGCCCGTCGGAGTGGAAACCCAAAGCTTGATCGAGGCACGACCTCGAATCTCTCACTCACCCTTCGCGTTTCCACAAAAACATCAAAAAAGCCGCTCACTGGAATCATCCGGTGAGCGGCTTTCTTTGTGGCTTCAACTCAATCGCGTTGGCAAGTCATGCTGTGGCGAGCTTCGACTCTTCGCTTGCAATCATTTGTCGAAGGATCGCATCGAGCGAAACGCGAATGTCCCAGTCGGGGTAATCGCGTCGCAGTTTGCTGAGATCGCTGATGTAGCAAATGTGGTCGCCTTTGCGATTGTCATCGCCCAGCGTCCAATTGACTTTGTGGCCGGAGAGTTCTTCGATCTTTTGAATGCACTCCAAAACGCTGGCCGCGTTTTCGCGTCCACCGCCGATGTTGTAGACCTCGCCCGGACGCGGGTTCTTGGAGAATGCCTCAAAGGCTTTGACCACGTCGCTGCATTCGATTTGGTCGCGAACTTGTTTGCCTTTGTAACCAAAGATCGTGTAAGGTTTGCCCGTCACGGCGACATGAACGAGGTAACTCAAAAAGCCGTGCAACTCGACGCCGCTGTGGCTGGCACCGGTCAAACATCCGCCACGAAAGATGCCCGTTTTCAGACCGAAGTACTTGCCATACTCCTGAGCCAAAACATCGGCCGCCGTTTTGGATGCACCGAACAGCGAGTGCATGGTTTGGTCGATGCGGCATGATTCGCTGATGCCGTCGTAGTCTTCTTTGCGAGCGTATTCCCAGCGGGTTTCCAATTCGTCCAGCGGCAACTCGTTGGGTGCGTCCCCGTAAACCTTGTTCGTGCTCATGTGGCAGAACACGGCGTCGGGTGCATGCTGGCGAGTTCCCTCCAGCAGATTCAATGTGCCGTTGGCGTTGACTTCGAAATCCAGAAACGGAATCGCAGCCGCTTTGTCGTGGGATGGTTGAGCCGCACAGTGGATCACCAAATCCGGTGGTTCGTTCTTGAACAGGTCCAACACGCCTTCGCGATCACGGATGTCCAGCGACACGGTTCGGAAGTGGTTCGTTTCCTTTTCCAGTCGCGACTGGTTCCACTTGGTGCTGCCATCTGGGCCGAAAAAGGTGGCGCGCATGTCGTTGTCGATGCCGATGACTTCGTCACCCAGGGCGTCCCAATGCCGCACCGCGGCCGAGCCGATTAACCCACTGGAACCTGTCACAATCACACGCATAGCACGTCAAACCTACCTAAAAACCACCATCAAACCAAACCGGCCGTCCGATTGTAATTCGCAATCGAAACGCAAAAACCGCCAGGATTTTTTTTCAGTCTCCCGGCGCTCTGGCGAGGCCCCCCGTTTCGGGGCAGCAACCGGAGGCACGATTTGATTCCCATCGGCTCGATTCAGGCCGCCTGTTTCACGATGCTTGGCGCAGCGACGGGAGCGTGCGGGCGGATCATCCGAGTCATCTCCAAAATCTCCTCAATCGCCAGGGCTTGCTCCGCTGCCGTTTGAGTCAGATCCAGAAAGAGCATGCGTTTGCCGCGAATTTCGCACCAAGTACTGCCAGCCCCCTCCAATGGTTCGCCGCGAATTTCAAATCCATTTTGGCGGGCGATGCGGGTCATCCGTTTCAGACGATCCAGCACGTTCTCTTCATCAAACTGATTCATTTCGAAGCCTTTGCACTCGCTGGAGACGGGCTTTTCGCCTGCGTGATTCAGGGCGAACAAGTGACCGGGGCAAACAAGCCGTGGAGGGTAAGGTTTGCGGGCCGAATAGCAGGGATTTATCAACCGTGCGGGTTGTTCCGATAGATCAAACAGCCACTCCCTTCCTGCTTGGATTCCAATTCAGCTATGTCGCAACAAGCTTCTGCCGCCGCTTCGACTCACGCCGCTCCTGAATCCTCATCCAATGAGCACACTGCCAACGAGCTGACGGTGCTTCGGGAGCAAGTGAAGCGTCTGCAGGGGATGGCGACACTGGGCGAGCTGACCGGCACCGCGACGCACGAATTCAACAACGTGCTGATGACGGTCATCAACTATGCCAAGCTGGGACTGCGAAACGAAGACAAAGCCAGCCGCGACAAAGCACTGACGAAAATTTTAGAAGCGTCCGAGCGAGCTGCACAAATCACCAACACGATCCTGGCCCAAGCCCGCAATCGCAGCGACACGATGGGACCGGTTGATCTGAGCGGCCTGGTTCGCGAAACATTGGTGCTGATGCAACGCGAAATGCAGAAATACCGAATCAGCGTCGAGACCGACTTGGCGGACACGGCCACCGTTCACGCCAGCGGCAATCAAATTCAACGTTTGCTGCTGAACCTGCTGACCAATTCCCGACAAGCGATCGGCGAATGTGGCACGCTATGGATTCGAGTCGCAACGTGTGAATCCGGAACGGACGGACCGGGCCACGTTGAACTGACCGTTCGCGACTCAGGCAAAGGGATCCCCGAGGACGTCTTGCCCAAGATCTTCGATCCATACTTCTCCACCAAAGCCGGCCCTGACGAAACGGGCAAAGGCGGCACCGGACTGGGTTTGGCGGCCTGCAAAGACATCATCGATGAACACAAAGGACGCGTGCGAGTCGAAAGCTCGGTCGGTCGCGGCACCGCGTTCATCATCCGCTTGCCTATCAGCCCATCCCAACGAGCCGCTGCCTGAGGATTGTAGGCCATGTTCCACATGGCATTCACGCCGATGCTTGGGAACAAACCGAGGCGTGCTCCTCTTCATCCGTGACCGAATCCGTCGGTGCAATGGATCGCATACAATGACAAGTCGTCATTCGTTTCCGCGAACCAACTCCCGCAAATATGCCCGGTCCACTCACTGAAGCCCAGATTGCCGATTACGACAGCCAAGGTTTCTTGTTGGCTTCGTCATTGTTCGATGCTGATGAGATCGAACTGCTGCGTCGCTCGGCCAAAGAAGACAAACGCTTGGACGACCACGCGTTTGGTCGCGATGACGGCGAAGGCGGCACAGTTCGCTTGTCCGTTTGGAACCATCCCGGCAACGGCATCTACGGAGCATTCGCACGCTGCAATCGATTGGTCCAAAGGGCCGAGCAACTGTTGCGTGACGAACCGTATCATTACCACTCCAAAATGATCATGAAGGACGCGCGAGTCGGTGGCGCGTGGGCGTGGCATCAAGATTACGGCTACTGGTACGGCAACGGTGTTCTAACGCCGAATCTGGTCAGTTGTTTCATTGCCGTCGATCCGGCGACGCGCGAAAACGGATGCCTGCAAGTGATCCGAGGCTCCCATGCTTGCGGACGCGTTCACCATCAACTGACCGGCCAACAAGCCGGTGCTGATCCGGAACGTGTGGCTGAAATCTTGAAACGGTTCGAGCTCGTTCATGTTGAAATGAATCCTGGCGATGTGCTCCTTTTTCATTCCAATCTGTTGCATCGTAGCGATCAAAATCACAGCGAGAATCCGCGTTGGTCGATGATTTGTTGCTACAACGCCAAGTCCAATGATCCCTACAAGGAATCGCATCACCCCCGCTACACGCCACTGGATCGCTTGCCAGATTCTGCGGTGCGTGAAATTGGCGGGCAGCGATTCGAAGACACGGACGTCCGCCAAAACGATTCGCAAGGTCAGCCCATGGCGTGGCTGGATCCGAATCGAGACGCCAGCGCGACCTCATTGAAAGCAACATCAAAGGACGCGGACAATTGACGCATGGTGAAAGCGACGCGGCTGACTTGAGCATCGATCCCATCATGCCCAAAAATCGCAATGTGCCCATTGGGTGCATCGGTGCCGGCTTCATCATGGATGACTGCCATTTGGTGGCGTACCGAGCGGCAGGCTTTCATCCCGTCGCGATCGCTTCGCGACGAAGAGAACAAGCCGACAAGGTGGCAGAGCGGCATGGAATCACCCACGTCTTTGACAACCCAAGCGAACTCTTGGCGGACACTTCCATCGAAGTCGTTGACATCGCGGTCCCGCCCGACAACCAGCTCGAGATCATTCGTGAAGTGGTTCGGCATCCACATATCCGTGGCATTTTGGTTCAAAAACCCATCGCGGGCTGTTTTGCCGAGGCGAAGCAAATTGTCGATCTCTGCCGCGACGCGGGTATCACGCTTTGTGTCAATCAAAACATGCGCTACGACCAGTCGGTTCGGGCGTGCAAGACACTGCTGGATCAAGGCCACCTCGGCGAGCCTGTTTTAGCGACCGTTGACATGCGAGCGATCCCACACTGGATGCCTTGGCAACAACGACAAGGCTGGATGACGTGCCGGATCATGTCGATCCATCACCTGGATGCGATGCGGTACTGGTTCGGTGATCCGGTTCGCATCTTTGCTAGTTTCCGGACCGATCCGCGGACGACGTTCCCGCACGTGGACGGCATCGGACTGTACATCCTGGAATACGCCAACGGTTTGCGTTGTCAAATTTGCGATGACGTCTGGGCAGGACCAGCTCGCGAAGGGGCGGCCGAAGACCTAGGGATCACGTGGCGAGTCGAGGGCACCAAGGGAATGGCTCGCGGAACCATCGGTTGGCCCAAGTACCCTCTTCGCAACCCCAGCACAATCGACTGGACCACGACGGACATCGGCCGATGGGAACAACCACGCTGGGACCAAGTCTGGTTCCCCGACGCGTTCGCCGGACCGATGGCAGAACTGCTGGTTGCGTTGGAAACGGGCGTCGAACCCAACCTCAGCGGTCGAGACAACCTGCGCACGATGGCTTTGGTCGACGCCTGTTACGAATCAGCAGAAACCCACCGCGCAATCGAGCTCCCAACAACGTTGTAGAATTCATCCACCACGAACTCACATCAATTTGATGGCGGCAATTTCGCGAGACCGTCTGTTGGGAGGATCCAGAGCCAACGCTGCAGGTAAACTTCCGCCTGCATTGGCCCGTACTCCGCGTCTTCATCCATGAATTCTTGTTCGGTGGGAGGATCGACAGGAGTCGCCGCAGTTACTGAGTCGGGTTCGAATCCCCAGAGCACCAATTCGTCTTGATCGACCTTCAGCCCGAATGGCCGATCTCCCAGGGGCGTGAGGTTTCCGATTGCGAGGTGACCGTTGTCTTCGAGCGCATTCAGCAAGTTTGGGGCAGCGTCGTGGATCTCCTGAATGGTGTTTGGCCAGCGGCCTTCTTTGTGCTGAAACAATCGAGCCAGGATGGCTGTTTTGGCGAGACGCACTTGCATGGGGGATCGAATGAACGCCTGACCAATTGAAACGACACTCGGCATTGTCTTCTCGGTCACCTGACTATCCAGTTTCTGCAACCAATTCCTGGATTGAAAAGAAGCTTGCACCGAAGTTTCCAGACTCTCGATCTCCTCGAAAAAGGTGGTCAAATCATCGGTGGGAACAAGCTCCAGCCGGTC
>NZ_JBICHO010000597.1:0-3857 GCF_043100905.1 Rhodopirellula sp. JB055
GTTCTCTCAATCCGTCGCCAACATCCCAGCGAACGGCGAAGTGACCGTCCACATTGAGTACGTGCACCCGTTGGAGATCGATGAAGATCGATATGTCTTCCGATTCCCCATGGTCGTCGGTCCCCGTTACATCCCAGGAACCCCGGTGACTCGTCCCAACGTGGGACGAGGCTGGGCGGCCGACACCGACCAAGTCCCCGATGCGTCGCGGATCACGCCCGATTCCCTTCCCGAAGGCATGCGAAACGGCAACGACGTGTTCGTCTCGGTCAAGATCGACGCCGCAATGCCAATCCAGCAAATCGTGCCAGTCACTCATGAGCTGGACATTCAGCAAACCTCAGAAACCCACGCCGTTATCACACTGAAGAATCAATCCACGATCGCCGACAAGGACTTCATCGTCGAATATCGTTTGGCCGGAGACGACAGCACCCTGGCCTCGTTGACCCATCGCGAATCCGAGGCAGAAGACGGTTACGTGATGTTGGCGCTACAACCCAAGTGGTCGATCGAGCCAACTGAAATCACACCTCGCGAAGTGATTCTGGTGCTGGACACCAGTGGATCGATGAACGGGCCCGCGATCAGCCAACTGCGTTTGTTCGCTGATCATGTGCTCGATCACTTGAACCCCAACGATGAATTCCGAGTCATCGCCTTCAGCAACCGTTCAACCGCATTCCAACCCGACGCAGTCTCAGCGACGGACACGAACATCCAATCCGCCAAACAATTCGTTCGCGGCCTGCGTGCCAGCGGAGGAACCAACCTGTTGCCCGCACTCAAGTTGGCACTCGGCGGCGAGGCAGACGAATCTGCCCGCCCACGCTACATGGTCCTGATGACCGACGCTCTCGTTGGCAACGACCACTCGATCCTTCGCTACCTGCGCCAGCCAGAATTCCAAGACGCTCGCGTGTTCCCCGTCGCATTCGGAGCCGCACCAAACGACTACTTGATCAGCCGAGCCGCCGAGATGGGACGCGGGTTTTCCACGCAAGTCACTAACCAAGACAACTCAACTGAGATCGCTCGCCGGTTCCATGAACTGACCAGCCAACCTTACATGACTGACTTGCAAATCGACTGGGGAGGATTGGTTGTCAAAGACCAAGTCCCTTCGCGGCTTCCCGATCTGTACGCGGGCAAACCTCTGATCGTCCTGGGCCGCTACGACACACCAGCAACCGGCACAATCACGCTGAAGGGCAACGTGTCTGGTCACCCTGTTCAGATGGGAATGGAGCTCGAACTTCCCGAACAAGAAGCCGAGCATGACTCGATCGGTCCGGTCTGGGCTCGCCGACGAATACGGCAAATTTGGAACCGTGACGTGGGAGCTGAAACGCCTGCGGGCCGCGCCGAGATCACTGAGTTGGGACTGAAGCATCAACTGATGACTCAGTACACATCGTTCATCGCCGTTGAGAAAGAACTTTCCGAAGCACCGCAAGGACAATTGGTCACCGAAGCCGTTCCAGTCATGACACCTGAAGGCATGTCCCGCGAATCAGCCGGCCGATCGGTCGCTGCTGCGAAACCAGCACCTCAACACCAAGCGTCCACGAACAACACACCCGCTGTGCCAGCCGCCGCCCCGGCAACCATCTCAACACCCTCGCCGGCTCCTAGATCGAGCGGTGGCAACTACGGGGGCGGCGGAGGAGGAGGCGGCGGACCGATCGGCCCGATCACCGGGATCGTTTCCCTCGGCGGCGCGGCGGCCGCGATGATGCGTCGACGCAAGTCGCGAAGCAGCAAACAGGATGTGGTCCGATGAGTGCCAGCGAATCACTGATCGCAACGCATCCCAAGACCAACGGCACATCGATCCAATCGATGTGCCGCCAGGGAAGCGGCTGGCTCCGACAGATCCCGGTGACGCTGCTGGTGTCAGTCATCGCCCTGGCGGCGTTCGCCTTCCCCGGCCTGACCGCTGGTCTGCAATTGGACTTTGCCTCTGTCGATTCCGGACAATGGTGGCGTCTTCTGTCCGGTCACCTCACCCACTTTGGCGGCGGTCATTTGTTTTGGGACTTGCTAATGTTCGCGGTCTTGAGTGCCGCGTGCGAACGACAGAATCCACGTTTCTATCCCATCGCTCTGATCGCGATGTCAGTTGGGATCTCCGCGACCATCCTGTTCATGTGCCAAGACGTCACGACCTATCGAGGCCTGAGTGGCATCGACACAGGATTGTTTGTTTGGTTCCTCGCCAACCAAATCCGCCAATCTGTCGCCGACCGAGACCGCACGTTCACGTGTTTCTGGAGTGTCGCCGGTTTCCTGCTCCTCGCCAAACTTGGCTACGAATTCACCACCGGCGAGATCCTGTTCGTTAACGCCGAAGGCTTTCAACCGCTGGTCGAATCCCACCTCTCCGGCGCGGTCCTGGGAGCAATCACTGCCAGCGCCGCAAGGTTTTTCCCCCGCGAGCCAGAACTCCAGTAGCTGACCGAGGCCCCTCAGTCAGCAACCATGTCCAACCGACTGAGAGGCCTCAGTCGGTTACGTTTCGGGACGATGCTGCACGCGTTCCATGCCGGCACATGCTGACCAATTCCCACCGAACGAAACCAACTCACCACCACATGTAGCCGACTGAGGCCTCTCAGTCGGCCAGCACCAGAAAAACAATATCGAAAAAGAGGAAAGTGTGTCTCCGACTGAGTGGCCGCAGTCGGTTACGAAGTGGGCGTCTTGAAGGTCTGGGAGATACAGCCTGAACTCGCTTTCTTTCAGCCCGGCTTTCACAGGGTTGTTTTGAATGTACGTGCGAAATTTCTGGAAGTGGTCCCCGTCCCGCACGAGATGATCGAAGCTTTCAGGTTGCCACAACCGGCCTTTGTGCCCGAGCAACTCGTTGATCCGTAGCGACTGGTAGTGTTTCCAATTTCGACACTGGTCCTTCAATGTCACGTTGCGATCAAAGCACACCAAAACGTGAACATGATTCGGCATCACAACGAAGCCACCCAGGCTGTATCGCGGTCCATCGAAATGCAGGAGGTTCTCGGCGACGACGTTGGAAACGTTTGGGTCTCGCAGCGGGCACGCCCCGTGCAATTCATCGAGACTGGCTTCCTGGATCGTTGCAAATTGTCGAGCGAACTGGCGTCGGACTCCCCAGTCCAAGCGACTGAATGCCGCAGTCCAATCGGAAGCGTATGGATCAATTCCAAGCCGCCGGAGCGCATCGGCTCGCTGTCGCTGCCACAAATCGAACGCAGCTTGCGGGATCGAATCGCGAGTGCGGTAGGTGATGAAGTACGTCGCACCCGGTTGTTCCCAATGGGGAAGAACACCGTATGTGACGGAGTACTCCTGCTTCGGATCAAAGAATCCAAACTGGCGACGATCGTTCGACATCCACTCAATTTACCCCCCAACCACCCACCACGTAGCCGACTGAGGCCCATCAGTCGGCCGAACACTGAAATTCAGTACCGGAGACACGGATGGGTCTCCGACTGAGAAGCCTCAGTCGGTTACATGTTGGGGATCGAGTCCTACTCCGGACGTCCTCCCTTCCTCCACACGATGCTTTCCCACGGACGAAGCCATGCATCCTCACTCGTAGCCGACTGAGGCCTCTCAGTCGGCCTAACACTGAAATTCAGCACCGAAGACAGCGATAGGTCTCCGACTGAGAAGCCTCAGTCGGTTACATGCTAGGGATCGAGTCCTACCCTGGACGTCCTCCCATCCTCCACACCATGCTTTCCCAGGCCCGCTGGGCATCGTGCCGCTGCCCTCGAAGTGGTACATCGAGTTCGGTAGTCCGATCGCCACCGACGTCTACGACGATGCCGCGGTGGAGGATCCGATGGTGTTGTTCGAGGTGACCGACCACG
>NZ_JBICHO010000598.1:0-2935 GCF_043100905.1 Rhodopirellula sp. JB055
TATCCGTAAGACGATCGGTTTGATCGGGCAGTGAGTCTTCGTTTTCAAGGTCACCCATGAGGGCTGCTCAAAAACCATCCTATTGTTCACTGCCGTTTCTTCCAACGCGACTCCGTGCCGCGTCGGTTGAAGTCGACCGAGTGTCAGATCACTGAAATTCGGCTGACTTCTTGGGCTGTCCTGATTAGAGCGTGTGATCTCATTGAGAGTTCGCTGAGATCACCGTTGATAGCGAAAAAGACGAGTTTTTCGTCTCGGTTGCCTCACCAAGTTTCCCTCGTTGACCCAGTGTCAAAAAGGAAGCAAACCTGCTGAAGAGCGCGGCTACCCTGCCCAAATCGGAACAGGGCACCACTAGTGAAAGTTTCAGGCCAAACGGCGCAATCCGGGCTGGAAAATCGATTTGACTTTGCAAGTGTCCCGTAAAATGCTTGGTTTTCACGTGCGGAAAATTTTGAAGGCTGCGAGCAAGTGTCCTTGTCACTGCCAAAAATGTGCAAAGTTTACAATCAGTTTGAAACTTTGGCGGTCTCAGATTGAGAAAGGCGGCCAGAAGTATGAGATCCGGTCAACCGCGAGAACCGGTCGAGCCGATTGAACGGATTGAGGCCGCCAACGCGAAGCGGTCGCGAGATTTTCGACTCTGCCGCCAATCCGCTGAATTGATCATGACGAATTCGACTTCTAGCTGCGTTTCTTCGAATTCACCTTCCGCAAGCCGCCGTGCGTTCCTGGCTCGTTTGGTAGCAATGGGGGGAGTCGCAGGGACATTGGGCGAAAGTTCAGTCGCCGCTGCCGCTGAGGCAAATGATGTCATTCTGCGCCCGCGTTTGGATCACGAACTGTATCGCGTTCGGATGGAAATGGATGTCAAAGGGAACGTCAATCTGACGAAGGACCCGTTGCTGGCTCGGACCAGTGAATCGGCTACGAAACAGCAACTGCCCATCACGGCCAAGGTCGCGTTGGATTACGAAGAGCGTTCTTTGCGGCCTCGAAATGCGGATTTGGACTCGCCCATCATTGCGGCCGAGCGGCACTATCACGTCGCGGAGGGCGTCAGCCGTTTGAGCCGGATGGATCAAACCACCCAATTGCGTGGCAATTTGGGGCCCATCGTGGCTCGCCGTGACACGTTGCCGGAGGCGATCTATTCGACCAGCGATTACTTGAACCACGACGAGCTGGATCTGCTGCGGACGCCATTGGCCAGTGTGGCACTTGACCATCTCTTGCCGACTCAGACGTTGACGGTGGGAGAGAAGGTGGCTCTCGATGCGAACGATTTGGCGTTGGCGTTGAATCTAAGCGGCGTGGCCGCAAGCGACGTCGAAATCAGCCTGGTCTCCAACGATGCCAGCAACGCCAAGTTGCAGTTTCAAGGCAAATTGGATGGCTTTGTTAGCGGCGTTCCCAGCCAACTGCGTGTGCTCGGCAAGCTGACCTACCAGCATTCGACGCGGACGGTCACCTGGGCTGCGGTCGCGATTCACGAAACTCGCGAAATTGGGCTGGCTGAACCTGGGTTCGATGTCACGGCCACGATTCGGATGATTCGCAAGCCGTTGAACAGGCCCCAAGCGTTGTCCAGCAAAGCGGTTGCGGTGGATTTCGATTCGCCGCCGCCGAAGGAGCGAATGCTGATGGCAGTCGAGTGCGAGAAAATTGGTGTTTCAGCGCTCCTGGATCGTCGTTGGCGGATCATGCAGGACGGTGCTGGTCAGGCGATTCTACGGATGATCGAGAACGAGCAGAGCATCGCTCAGTGCAACCTGAGGTCCTTGCCACGCCTGCCGGAGGGCAAGCAGGTGACTTTGGAGGCTTTTGAGGCGGATGTCCAACGAACATTGGGCAAGCAACTGGATGGGCTGGTACGATCAGAGGAGCAATTGGCTGACTCGGGT
Source organism: Rhodopirellula sp. JB055 (assembly GCF_043100905.1). NCBI lineage: Bacteria > Pseudomonadati > Planctomycetota > Planctomycetia > Pirellulales > Pirellulaceae > Rhodopirellula > Rhodopirellula sp. JB055. The sequence continues at coordinate 1,905 of NZ_JBICHO010000598.1, forward strand.
TTGCGGGTATTGCACGTCACGGCGACCGGAGAGGTCGAGGGCATTCCGATCCAGTGGATCATGATGCATTTCAGCGATGATTCGGGACGACGGGTGCAAGCCACGCTGACGATGGACGGCGAAAGCGTGACTCAATTGGATGGTTCGGATGTTCAGTTGGCAGCTTCGCTGCAGTGGTCGGGGCCAGGATTCACCAGCAGCGACGAAATGGACCTCGACTCGGCAGAAAAATCCGGCTTGGAAGGCACGGAAACAGCTTCCTCGTCTGGTCAGCAATTAAGATTGGATCCAGTTGACGTGGTCGCCCCGAGCAAAAAGGGCCCGGATCACGTCATCTCAGCCAGTGATCTTCCCACGACCAAGCGTTAACGACGGCTTTTCATGTTCACTTTCGCCACACGGACTGGATCTTTGAACGACCTTTCGGCAGGCTCGCCGCGAAGGCGGGGCTGGGCCAGCGTGCTGGTGCAGGGGGCACAGAAGTCGTTGGTGGCACTTGCGTTGTGCGTTTCCGCGGGCTCGTTTGCGGTGACTGCGAATGCTCAGGACGCGGACCCGTCCACTCAGGTGCAAACCGAGTTCGCGCCTGGGGTGGTGACTGAGATCCCACCTGCCCCGGATCCGAAGGAAACGTTCGACGGGCCTTTGACGCTGAAGTCGTTCATTGAAAGCCACCCGGAAATCACTTGGCAGAGCGACAAGCATCCCGACGGCGTGCCACATTTTGACCCACGCTCACGAACGCTTGAGGAAATGGCGAAGCAGGTGATTTTGCGTCGCGAAATTTTCTGCTTTGAATTTTCGTTCAAGCCGCTGCGTCAGATGTACTTGGACGTGCCGCGTCCGGACGGTCGATTGCAGCGGAAATTGGTGCATTACATGGTGTACCGCGTACGTTATCGCGGTGGCGATTTGCGTCCAGCCGTCGACGACCCTGATAACCCGATTTACCAGCGGATTGAATCGGTCAGTTACAGTTCGCGTCGATTCTTCCCCATGTTGGTGCTGAAAGATCATGAGAGTGATCGAAA